>JAEYRK010000044.1 GCA_023435645.1 Bacillota bacterium | reverse complement strand
TGTATATTTCACCGCCTGTCCTAGCCTGAATATCATTATAAACATCAAACTGCCCTAACATATGTCAACCTCCTTATGGTTATAGTTAAAGATATGCAGGGCTGTTTCATTCTATGATATGGGAAATTAACTTGTTCGCAGTGATTTTATTGCTTTTCGTAATTAATACTGAATCGTTTCAATCGAAGGCTGAAAAGCTTACATCAGACACTTACTGGCTTCAGACATCCACATATTTAGAAGCCTGTGCTCTCCACATTCCGGCGTATTTGCCCTTAATCCCGAGCAGCTCTTCATGGGTTCCTTCTTCGATGATTTTTCCCTGCTCCAGCATAACAATACGGTCTGCATTTCTGGTGGTAGAGAGACGGTGGGAAATGAAAATGACTGTTTTCGCAGCAGCGGCCTGAAGCATGGTCTCATTCAGCTGATACTCAGCAATCGGATCCAGGGCACTGGAGGGTTCATCTAGGATTACCATACGGGCATCCTTATAAAAGGCTCTGGCTATTGCCAGCTTCTGACTTTCTCCTCCGGACAGGTCTATGCCATCCTTCTCAAATTCCGTTGTTAATTCTGTTGCAAGACCAGCGGGAAGCCGCTTCAGACCTTCCCCAAAGCCACTGTAGGTCAGTGCCTCCCTAAGATAGGGCTCGTGTGCTTCCTTGAGCTCGGTAGGCTCGTGATCAAGCACCACATTCTCCCCGACGTTTGCCGCAAAGATCTTAAAATCCTGGAATATAGTACCGATGGCTTCCCGGTATTGCTGTACATGATAGTCCTGAATATTGATTCCGTTATAAAGAAGCATTCCCTCCTCAGGATCATATAGCCGCATAATTAGCTTGATCAGTGTAGTTTTACCTGCACCATTATATCCGACTAAGGCAACCTTTTCATTGGGGTGAATCGTCAGGCTGATGTTCTGGAGAATGTACCCCTCCTTCTTTGTATATCCGAAGGAAACATTTCTTAGCTCCAAAGTACAGGGCTTCGTTGGTACCGGAAGATTTTTATTACTCTTTATTTTTCTTTCATATTTTAAGAAATTACGAATTTTCTCAATATATAAGCTGTTCTCTGAAATCTGTGGGAATATCCTGGTAAAGCTTCGGAGGCTACTCTTTAAGCTTCCGGAGGAATTCCAGAGTACAACAACACTGCTGTAGGAAATTACATGCTGCACAGCTGCCCGGTATACCAGATAAATGATATAGATGACATCACTGATGAAATCATTGGTGATATAATTAGCAAGATAATTAAGTAATGTCCGCTTTCTGGCGTATTTTTTCTCAATCTCATAAATAGTATCATTGGTGCGCTCAAATTCCTCATAAAGCCGGTCGGAAATTTCGGGGTTTAAACGAACCTCCTTCGCATATTCGTTTAGATAGAAAACCCTGTGAACATAAGATCGCTTCCGCTCCACGGGATTTTTCTCTAGTCTGTTCTTAAAATTCACCTTGTTGAGCAGCTGTGAGAACAGGAAGGTTAACAGGAAGGAACTGAAGATAAAGATCATCGAGGGGGAGTCCGTCGTCAGGAAGAAGATACCCGCTGTCAGTAGTGTCGTTACTGCAAAGAAGAAGGTCTCAATGATCTGGTGTGTTCTTGTAATGGATTTCTCAGCTTCTGAGATGGACAGTACAAATTCATTATAATATTCCGGATTGTCGTAGCACTCCAGGTCCAGTTCCCTCGCCTTTTCATACATCATTTCCTTCAGCTTCTTATGAATCCTAGGCAGAGCCTTTAAGGATACCCGGTTCTGATAAATACCGCTTATGAAAAAGGAACTAGCCCAGGCTGCAAATACAATTAATAGGAAGCGGACGACCACAAGAAAGGGCTTTTGAAATTCCGCTGCTTCAAGTACGAACTTTATGCCGTAGGTATGCTCGAGAAACACCAGACAGCTCTGCTTTACCTGTTCAAAGATCAGGAAACACATATAGAAGGGTGCGGTCCGGAAGGAAAGCTTTATTATAAACCAATTGTTGCTCATAACCTTTTGAAAGCTCTGTTTCGTTTCTTTGTTTTTTGCCAATTTATGCTCTCACCTCCTGCAAATGCTCAACAGCCAGATAATTCTTCGCCTGCTTCTGATACATGTCGGCGTAGGACCCGTTTTGAAGCATCAGCTCCTTATGGGTACCCCGTTCGATAATCTCACCGTTCTCCAGCATATATACCATATCTGCATTCCGGACAGAGGAAAGTCTATGGGAAATAAACACCATGGTCTTGCCGATGCTGTCCTTCTGTATGCTTTCGTACAGCTCATATTCCGCAATCGGGTCTAGTGCGCTGGAGGGTTCGTCAAATACCTTGATGAAAGCCTCCTTGGCAAATGCCCTGGCAACAACCAGCTTCTGGTATTCTCCACCGGAAAGCAGGGCACCTTCTTCATCAAATTCCTTTGTAAGAATGGTATCAATCCCGTTTGGAAGGGACATGACCTTATCATAAACCCCTGCTTTTTTGAGGGCTTCAATGACGATTTCATTCTCATCCGCCTTCGCATGGTGCATCAGAATATTATCACTGATAGAAAATGCAAATATCTTATAGTCCTGGAAGGCGGCTGCAAATAGATTACGATAAGCCTTCAGATTATAGTCCTTTATATTTCTTCCATTCAGCAGGATCTCACCCTCCGTCGGATCATACAAGCGGAATAGCAGTTTGATGATTGTGGTCTTCCCGGCTCCATTATGTCCGACCAGTGCGACACTGGACTTCCCTTCGATTTTAAAGGAGATATTCTTAAGTATATATTCCCCACCCTCCTTATAGGCAAAGCTGACATTACGAAACTCAAGGGAACGGATCTCCTCCTCCGGCATAAGTCCGTCATGATCCTCCGGAAGCTTCTCCTCATATTCCAGAAAGGTCCTCAGGTTCTCGACGAACAGCCCCAGCTTCATGCATTCCATGATATGCTCCGTAAAGCGAATTAGAATCCAGGTTGCCGAAACCATGGCACTGGATAGCATTGCCAGCTCTGAAAGGCTTATGGCTTTTTTTACTATCATCCGGTAAGCCCCGTACATCAGTACACCTTCAAAGATGATCGTGAAGGTAAAATAATTCCGAAACCATAGGGGAACATTTATTTTTGGTGCAAAGGTATTCACCACTTCATAGATGCCCTCAATTGCTTTGTCGTATTTATGCCTCAACAGATGAAATACCTTGGAAAGACGCATCTCCTTTGAATAGTCGGACAGATACATCACGCGGTTCACATAATCAATTCTTCGCTGATAGGGAACCAAAGCCTGATCTCGTTCGAAATACCTCTTATTCACCTGATAACCAAAGACAAAGTTGCCGATGATTGGAAATATCACAAACAGCATGGCAATCTTATCAATTTGATACATCTTCGTAAATACTACAGCGGAGGCAATACCGGCACAAAAAATTCCTGAGAAATTGATCAGAATATTGACAAGCTTTTCGTTGGCACCATCTACAGCCAGCGTATACTTATTATAAAAGCTGCTGTCTTCAAAACAGCGCAGCTCTACGTTCCTGGCCTTCTGATATAGCTTCTTGTAAAGACGCTTATAGATTCGGGCACTTACCATCGGAATATAAGCACCTTCTATGTAGGCGCGATAAAACGCAATGACCATGAAGACTCCTCCTGCAGTTAAAACAAACAAGAGGATATGCTGAAAGCTCTTCTCATGTTCAATTGCGCCTACCAGATACAGAATAAAGAAAAGGCTGTAAAATACCCATGCAAAGTAATCGGACGCGATCGCTATGGCTGCATGGAAGATGGAGCCTTTGCTGATTCCCCACATCAGCCGAATGGAATAAAACGTGTTTTTCAATGCCCGTGACTTTTTGATTTCTGCTTTATCGTTCATAACTCCCCCCTGAATGCCCTACAAGAGGACAACTCTATACCAAATGATTAACATAGGATGATAATCGATTACAATCCTATATAGCAATAATAATAGTAGAAAGCACCTGCCATATTATAACATGCACAGAACACATGTTCAATAGTGATTTCAAGGTATTTTTGCATCAAATGCCAAATATATGATATCAGCTTTATGGGTTTCAAGGGCTTTTAGTGAATGGATCAGGTCATAAGAAAAGGGTGGATTATGAAATCCACCCTAACTAATACGCTTCTAATCCCATTCCAGGGTTTTGTATTCATTCCGCTTGTCCCTACCATAGAGGTCTGCCAGCGCTTCTCCCGGAGTTTTTCCCTCGAATAATACCAAATTGATTTGCTCTACGATCGGCATCTCAACATCATATTTCTGTGCCATATGAAGGGCTGCTTTTGCAGAATGGACACCCTCCACGACTTGGTTTACTTCCTTCATGGCCTCTTCCATTGTCAAGCCCTTTCCCATCAGATAACCGGCCTTCCGATTACGGCTATGCTGACTGGTACAGGTGACAAACAAATCTCCCATGCCGGACAGACCGGAGAAGGTTTCATGTTTTCCTCCCATCTTCACACCAAGACGACTGATTTCAGCCATTCCTCGGGTCATCAGCGCTGCCTTTGTATTATCCCCAAGGCCTAAGCCATCGATGACACCGGCAGCAAGGGCAATGACATTCTTTAAGGACCCACCCAGCTCAATCCCGACGATATCCGGGCTGGTATAGACACGGAACACCTCATTCATGAAGGTATCCTGGATAAATCTTGCGGCCTCCTTGGTGGCTGCACCCACAACGATGGTGGTGGGAATTCGGCGGCTGACCTCCTCTGCATGAGTAGGGCCGGATAATACAGCAATATCCGCCTGAGGAATCTCCTCCTTCAGTACATCGGACAGAGTCATCAGAGTGGAATCCTCCAGACCCTTGGACACATTCACCAGAATTTGACCCTCACGGATAAAGGGAGCAGCTTCATGTGCAGTTGCTCTGATGTAAGGAGAAGCGACTGCCATAACCAATAAATCCTTATCGGTACATGCTTCCTCCAGATCAAGGATTATTTTAATGCTTTGGGGAAGCTTAGCTCCGGGCAGATTTTTCAGGTCCTCCCTGTTCTCTTCTAGGGACTTGGCTTCCTTCTCTATTTTCGTCCAAATGGTAACGTCATGGCCGTTATCGGATAACAGTATAGCCAGTGCACAGCCCCAGGTTCCAGCACCTAATACACTCACCTTACTCATAAGGTACCTCCTTTGTTGTTCATTCTTTATTCTTTCTCAGGATTATTTTCGTCATCTATTTTTACCCGATGACCCAATTTATTCTCTGTTCCGTTCAACAGACGCTTAATGTTAGCTCTATGCTTAATAAATGCTAAAATCATAAAAATCAAAGCAACAATCAGCATATGTAATTCCTTCGGATAGAAAATATAGATCCAGGTAGGGAATAATATGGAAACCAGAAGGGAGCCGACGGATACATATCTAGTAAGTGCAACGGAAATCAAAAACACGGGTAGACCTGCCAATATAATCCGGGGGTCAAAAGCCACCATAACTCCTCCGGTGGCAGCGATTCCTTTTCCTCCCTTGAACTTAAGCCATACCGGATAATTATGCCCGAGAACAACACCTAAACCAGCATACAGGGTAAGTAGCTGGACATAGGGTACATCCTTGAAGAGGAGGTAGCGAATCAATAGAATTGGAAGGATTGCCTTCAGCATATCTCCCAATAGGGTAATAAAGCCTGCCTTTACCCCTAAGGTTCTCAGTGCATTTGTGGTACCGGAGCTACCGCTTCCGTAGTTCCGGATATCTACCTTTTTCATTTTACCGATAATATATCCCGTAGAAAAACATCCAAACAGATAACCCAGTCCTAAACAGAGGATAATCCGAATGACCATTTAATCGTTCTCCTTTCGCTCCCTGATAATAAATTTTAATGAGGTTCCGCTAAATCCAAAGGCCTCTCTAATTTTATTCTCAATATAACGGGTGTATGAAAAATGCATCAATTCCTTATCATTCACAAAGATAACGAAGGTGGGCGGCTTAATGGAGACCTGTGTGATGTAGTATAGCTTCAGGCGCTTTCCCTTGTCGGAGGGCGGCTGCTGAAGTGCCACGGCTTCTGCCATGATTTCATTTAAGACCCCTGTGGAGATACGCATGCTTTGATTCTGGATCACCACCTCGATGACTTCAAACAGTCTATGCATCCTCTGACCCGTCTCGGCCGAGATAAATAAAATCTCTGCATAGGGGATGAAGGATAGGATTTCTTTAATATCCTTGGTATATTCATTTACTGTTTTATTGTTCTTTTCAATCAAATCCCACTTATTTACGACGATAATGATGCCCTTCCCGCGGTCATGGGCGATTCCTGCAATCTTGGCATCCTGTTCAGTAACACCCTCCTTCGCATCGATGACCAATACTACCACATCGGCCCGTTCCACAGCAGTTACGGTACGAATGATGCTGAAGCGTTCCAGCTCCTCCTTAATCTTACTCTTTCTTCTTAGGCCTGCTGTATCGATCAGAATATATTCCTTACCATTTCTGCGTATCGGTGTGTCTACTGCATCTCTGGTGGTTCCTGCAATATTGGATACGATAACACGATTTTCACCCAGAAGCTTATTGACGATGGAAGATTTACCAACATTGGGTTTCCCTACAATAGCGATGCGGGGACGTTCATCCTCTGCTTCTTCGGTATTTCCGGATTTAAAATGCCTTACCACCTCATCAAGCATCTCACCAAAGCCCAGCTTGGAAGAGGCAGAGATGGGGAAGGGTTCACCGATACCGAGGTTATAGAACTCATATACATCCGGCATCAGCTTTTCAAAATGATCCACCTTATTTACTACCAGAACCACGGGCTTCCCGCTTCTGCGAAGAAGATCTGCAACCTTGGAATCAGAATCCACCAGACCCTGACGTACATCGGTCAGAAAAACAATCACATCTGCCGTATCAATGGCGATTTCTGCCTGCTGTCTCATATGGGTCAGCATCGCATCCTTACTATCAGGCTCGATACCACCGGTATCTATCATGGTAAATTGTGTGTTTAGCCAAGTCACATCCGCATAAATGCGGTCCCTGGTAACACCCGGGTAATCCTTGACAATGGAGATTCTGTCTCCTGCCAGGGCATTGAACAGGGTGGATTTACCCACATTCGGTCTGCCGACGATGGCTACAATAGGTCTGCTCATACTATTCTCCTGCTTATCTATATTACGAAATTTTAGTATCAATTATCGTTTGAATGAAAGAGTTTCCATCTGATTGTACAATACGGATTCTGGTTTGTAAAGAGTTTTCAATTTGCTCCACGGTCACATCATCCAACAGCACAGTCTCACCGTTGCGAAGCAGGACATCGGGAAGCATCAGATATTCACCCAGGGGAAGTCCCTTCAGCTGTGCTATGATATCTCCCCCGGTAACGAGACCTGCCACTGTAATATTCTCCCCAAAGAAGTAATTATGGATCGTATAGAGGTGTACCGTTATATTGGGAAATTTCTTATTTAATGCCATCAGCATCTGTTCCATAAAGGGAGCTGCAAGAACACCGGTCACCATAGAGAGCTCCTTGCTCCGGTCATCACCCTTTAGCTCCTTCAAATGCTCATCAAACTCATCCTGAAAGGAACGGAGCATTCCGACTCCATTCTCCAGCTGAGGGTAGCCCTCATAGCTGTCTGCGCTAGGAATTGGCAATCCTGCGTTGATATACCATTCATCCCCTGCATAAATCAAGCGGGTTTGATAATGCTTCAGGAAAATCCCCTGCCAGCGATGGATGGTTTCCAGGACCTTAAGGGAATCCTCTTTATTGAATTTCTCCAGTTTTTCAAGACCCTGGCGGTATTTCGTAAGACCAACCGGAACTACGGATACGCTTTGCAGCTCCGGCAGGAAGGAACTCAGATCATGGATGGTCCTCTCCAGCTCCTCCCCGTCGTTCCAGCCCTTGCACAAAACAATCTGGCCATTCATCGTGATGCCGCCGTCCTTCAGCCGCTTCATCTTCTCTAAGGAGGATCCGGCAAATCGGTTATGGAGCATCCTACAGCGAAGCTCCTCATTGGTGGTATGGACAGAGATATTAATTGGAGATAATTTATAGAACAGGATTCTCTCAATATCCTCATCACTCATATTCGTAAGGGTAATATAATTACCCTGTAGGAAGGACAGCCTAGCATCATCATCCTTAAAATATAGGGTTTCCCGCATACCCGGCGGCATCTGGTCGATAAAGCAGAAAATGCATTGATTCCGACAGGAACGATAGGAATCCATCAGCCCTTCTTCAAAAACAATCCCTAAGTCATCCTCATAATCCTTCTCAATCTCCAGCTCCCATTCCTCACCATCCGGCTTCCGGATCACAACAGTCAGGAATTCCTCCTTCATCAGGTAATGGTAATCAAAGACATCCTTTATTTCATTCTCATTGATAGAGATTAGCTCATCTCCCGGGGCAAGCTCCAGCTCTTCTGCAATACTTCCCGCTTCAATCTCCTTAATAATGTGCGCTTTTTTCTTCATATCATACACCGTTTCTCTCCAGCTGCCGATAAAGACAGCATGTTCTCTTATCACCGGACAGATTTCCTTCCAATGGCTCCTATCCGTACCGGACCTATTGCTCCTTTAAGGCTAAAAAGGCTGCAAGACTGCCCCTTCTTCCACCGGTTTTCCTGTGGGAGAATAAGAGCTCGGAATGACAGGCGGTACAGACTCCGGATATATGAATCTGCTTCTCCTTCAGACCTGCCTTCATAAGGATCTCACGGTTTACCTCCCAAAGATCCAGATGATACCTTCCAGCTTCGTTCTTCATCAAAAATTTGCTCTTATTATAACCAAGCTCTGAAAATGCATCCGAAAATGCCTGTGCCACTTCCTCGCCAACCTCATAACAAGCGCTGCATATAGAAGGTCCGATTACAGCGATCAGATCCTCCGGCTGGGTAGCAAAATGCTTCTTCATCTCATCAACGGTGATCCAACCGATTTTGTTTACAGTTCCTCTCCAACCGGAATGGGTCAGTCCTATGGCTCTGTTTCTCTGATCCACAAAAAAAAGAGGCACACAGTCCGCATATTTTGTTACAAGAGTTACATCAGTACAATCTGTCACCAGACCGTCTATTTCATCATAATCCCTCGGAACATAGAGTCCCTTCCCGCGGTCTTCCCGGGTTACAAGACGGATATTCGTCTTATGTACCTGCTTGGAGATTACGATGGAATGGGGATCCACACCGATACTTCCTGCAAGCCTTTCATAATTGATCCTGATTTTCTCGGGATCATCTGCATGCTCTGAGGCTTCTAAGCCCAGGTTCATTGATTCAAATATACCATCACTGACACCTCCGAGCCTGGTGGAGAAGCCATGACGGATAAAGGGAAGTTCAGATAATACTGGGAAGGTGATATAGGGAACCTTAAGGGTGTAGTCAATCCGTGCATGGTTATTATTTAGAAATTGCATATACAAGTCCTTCCTATAGCGATATCAAGCATTATAATCCATCAAAGGCATTTCTGATCAGGGATATCTCATGATCCAGAAATACGACAACATCAAAACGACAGGGAGTATCCTGTGGATATCCGTGAGTCAGCATATAATACTGTGCAGTTCTAATAATCCGAGTCATTTTCCTTGCAGTTACCGCTTCCGCCGGAAATCCATGGTCTGTATTAAGACGGTATTTCACCTCTATAAAGCAGAGATAATGCGCATCTCTGCCAATCAGATCAATCTCACCCATCCTACAGCTAAAATTACGATCCAGGATGCGGTAGCCGTTCCTCGTTAGATAAGCGGCAGCCTTTTGTTCAAATTGGGTACCAATTTCTCTTTTGTTCAATCGATCCCTCATTTCATCATTCAGCGGAGCATAGACGGCGCATTGTTCAGCCGAATGAACAAGCTTAAAACAAAGCTGTATTACCGATTTTGCTCCGGATTTAGCTTGCTCTTCAGACGGTCCATCCGGTCCACAAAAACCAGTACCTCAGCTACCACATCATATAACTCAGGAGGGATACTGTCTCCAAGCTCTAGCTGAGACAGGCTTTCCGCCAGCTTCTCATCCTTATGGATGGGAACATCCGCTTCCTTTGCTTTCTGAAGTATCCGATCGGCAAGATGGCCCTTTCCTGCAGCTATTACGACCGGGGCCTCCTGCTCCGGCTCGTAGGACAGAGCAACCGCCGTCTTCGGCTTGATTCTGTTCTTCTGTTCCTCCATCTGCCATCCTCCTAGAATTAGTTCTTTATTGCTTCCCACAGATTGTTTTACGGTTTCATCTTTCTTTCTATTCTTTCTACTCCAATTGCTTTAGTCTTTGATCCACCCATTGATTCAGATAGGTGAAGCTACTGGATTGCAGAATAATAATGACAACAGATATCCCTACGAAATACATGAGATTGTCCATATCCTTAATCAAGAAGTGGATGATTGCAGTGATTATAATTTCTGTAATTCCCAGAATAAATAATCCTTTGCCACCGTATTCATTGGCAAATTTCCAGGCCTCCTCACTCTTGGTGGACTGTGGAGTTCTCCAGCCAGATTTCCCGCTTTTCATAACAGGAGTGTGCTTCCAAAACAGGTATCCGAGAATAGCATAGGAAATCGGAACGATGAATGAAAAAATATAAACGGTAAAAATCATGTTATTCCTCCTTGCTCATGGGCTGGTATCAGGAGTAACCCTGTATATTATATGATATTCTTTAAAAAGCTCTTCCTGTGGATCGGAGTAAGACCCAGTTCCTTAATCGCTTCTATATGCTTTTGGGAACCATAACCCTTATTCTCTGCAAAATCATAGCCGGGGAATACCTTATCATAGGCCCCCATCAACCGATCCCTGGTCACCTTGGCAACAATGCTGGCGGCTGCGATGGAGATGCTTTTTGTATCACCCTTGATAATTGGAATCTGCTTCACATCAATTCCTGGTATCGTAACCGCATCATTCAACAAGAGATCCGGTGTTACGCTTAAATTCAGAATTGCCTTCTGCATCGCTTCATAGGTTGCCTGCAGAATGTTGATCTCATCAATTCTGGGTGGAGGTACACTGCCGATACCATATGCAACGGCCTGTGATATTATTTGATCACATAACTCTTCCCGTTTCTTCTCGGTTAGCTGTTTTGAATCATTGATATACAAAATGCTACAGTCCTTTGGAAGAATGACTGCACAGGCGATGACAGGTCCTGCCAAAGGACCTCTTCCCACCTCATCGATGCCGCATATGTATGTATAGTCCTTAAATTGCTTCTCATATTGACTCATGTAGTCCAGTCTTTGAAGCTCCTTTTCATGAGCCTCCAATCTTGCCCGGTATTGTTTACATATAGTAATAACCCCGCTTCTGGAATCCTTTTCATATTTTTGAAAAAGTGCCGGAAGCGCTGATAAATCCGCCTGCATGAATTCCAGCTTAACTTCGGATATTTTCTTTCCTTCGCATTGATCTCCCTGTTGCATTCTCGGTTTGTGTCTCCTTCTTCTAAATCTGCTTGGTATATAAATTGCTCGGTAGTAAAAATTGTTTTGCTCAGTAGTTAAATGTTACTCGGTAGTAATAAATTGCATAATAATCTTCTGTAAAGCTCACGACATAGACCAATTGAGGGTTAAGAATTATTGTTCGGGTACCTCATTGGTATCAGACTTATTTTCAGGGTACTCCAGGGAAATAGTTCCAAGCCTAAGGCTTCTGAAATCATCCAGCACCAATAAGGCAGCCCGGTCAAAATCTGCCTCCCCGCCCTTAATCAGGCAACCGCGCTTTATGGCGATCTGCTCCAGAATCGGTAACGAATCAGAAAAGGTTTCAAGCTTTCCAATAGCCTCTATTCCAAAGCGTTCCACCAGTGCGGAGGGATAAGCACTGCTTAAATAACGGATCAGCTCCAGAGAAAGCTCTGTGGTATTGAGAATCGTATCATTGATGGAACCGATCATAGCAAGCCGAAGTCCCACAGTCTGGTCCTCAAATTTAGGCCAAAGGATACCCGGAGTATCCAATAATTCAATATTGTTATTCAGTCTAATCCATTGCTTTCCCTTTGTGACACCGGGTTTGTTCCCCGTTTTTGCGCTGGCTTTACCGACGAAGCTGTTAATAAAGGTGGATTTGCCCACATTGGGGATTCCCACTACCATAGCCCTTACGGGACGGTTCAGAATTCCTCTTTTTCGGTCTCTTTCTATCTTTGCCTCACAGGCTTTGAATACCACATCCTTTACCTGCTTCACTCCGGTTCCGTTCTTGGAATTAACCAGGGCTACGAAATAACCCTTACTCTCATAATAGGCCCTCCAGGCATTGGTATATCCGGAATCTGCCATATCATATTTATTCAGCAATATTACTCTGGATTTACCCTTTGCCAGCCCATCAATATCAGGGTTCTTACTGGAGTAAGGAATTCTGGCATCCACCAGCTCAATTACTACATCAATCAGTTTCATATTCTCCTGCATCATACGCTTTGCTTTCGCCATATGACCGGGATACCATTGTACATTCATAGTATTCTCCAAACCGCCGTTTTGGCGGTATTTTCTTATTTTTCTGTATTCTCCTGATGCTTCTTCAGATTCAGCTTACTCACGAAATTGAAGGGGGAGAGCCGTAAAAAGGCTTTTCCGATAATCTCATCCCGGGTGATATTTCCGATACTGGCGAAGCGACTGTCCTCACTGTTATTCCGGTTATCCCCGAGAACAAAATACTCATTCTCCTCCAAGGTAATCGGCTCCGTAGCCAGACCATAATTTACCATAGGCTCTGCATTCACGACATCCTCTATGACTTCGCCGTTAATTAGAATATTACCATCTTGAAATTGTAGCATTTCTCCCGGAAGACCGATAATCCGTTTCATATTATAGTAGCTGTGCTCCCTGCCGCTTTGCTTGAAGACAATGACATCAAAGCGCTTCGGTTCAGAAATACGGTAAGTGAATTTATCAATGATGATCGGGTCCTGATTGGACAGGGTGCCTTCCATGGAGATTCCGATGGTATTGGTCTTCTCCAGTGCATAGTATATGATGAAATAGGCCAGAAAAACCACAGCTGCAATCTGTGCAACCCAGATAAACACATCAATCAGTAT
Organism: Bacillota bacterium; assembly: GCA_023435645.1. Lineage (GTDB taxonomy): Bacteria > Bacillota > Clostridia > Lachnospirales > Lachnospiraceae > Mobilitalea. The sequence continues at coordinate 34,368 of JAEYRK010000044.1, read as the reverse complement.
CTTCATGACCACGGGCTTTTTACTCTCTTTATCAAAATCAAAATCCATGAACTTTAGTTCTCCTTTATTCGGTAACACTCTAAACCTCCGATATCCTTATCTGTGATATCCTTTCATTGGGTTTTTCACAATCATTATAACGTAGTTAAAGGTAATATACAACAAGGATACTAAAAAAGTACTCAAGAAGGATGCCAGCTTTACAGGGCGGAAAAAAGCAGCAAAGACATTGGCCCTTGCTGCATGTAATCCGTTTCAATGTGTATTCAGTTCACTATCTCTGGATTGTCTCTATAGGAGTCTTCCTAAGATCTCCGATAAGCCAATATTATCTCATTAACTCTTTTACCTTAGCCTTCTTACCAACTCTATCACGAAGGTAGAACAGCTTAGCGCGTCTTGCTTTACCGCGTCTGGTAACTTCGATTCTGTCGATGCTGGGGCTATGCAGCGGCCAGGTCTTCTCTACACCGATACCATTGGAGGATTTCCTAACGGTAAAGGTCTCTCTTGCTCCGCCATTCTGTCTCTTAATAACAGTGCCTTCAAATACCTGTAATCTTTCACGGTTACCCTCTTTTACCTTTGCGTAAACCTGAACCGTATCACCAACGTTGAAACTAACAACGTCCTTCTTTAACTGCTCGGCTTCAATTGCCTTAATAATATCGTTCATTTTGTGACCTCCTATTAAATTTAGATGTTCTTAATACGGTTATGGCAATCTGCCGTGTACCAGAGGACCATCTCATCTCACAACAACTTACTTTAACATAGAAACTGTAAGAATGCAAGTACTATATTGCATTTGATATGATTGATACAAGGAAATCGTATATAGCATGCCTTCGGTTAAGCATATTGCTTGAAGAAATATTGCTGCATGGAATCAATATGGCTTAATAGACATCATAATTTTTTTGAAAGATGAGACGGGTCAGGTATTCCCGTTCCTCCTCCGTAAGCTCCGCCTTATCCAAGAGATCCGGCCTACGCTCATAGGTTCGGTGGATCGATTCCCGTCTTCGATAAGCCTCAATATTGGCATGGTGTCCGGATAGTAGAACTTCGGGTACCTTTTTCCCCATGAAGATCTCCGGACGGGTATATTGAGGGTATTCCAGCAAATTATCCTGCAGGGACTCAAACTCAGAGGACACCTCATTATTCAGGACTCCGGGAATTAGTCTTGAAATTGCATCTATCATTACCATGGCAGGAAGCTCACCACCTGTCAGTACATAATCTCCGATTGAGATGTTATCTGTTACGATCAGCTCCAAAGCTCTCTCATCAATTCCCTCATAATGACCACAGAGGATGATCAGATCCTCCTCATTGGCCAGTTCCCTCGCCATGCTCTGATTAAAAATACTTCCCTGAGGGGTGACATAGACTACCCTGGGCTTTTGATAAGGTGTATGCGCTCCTTTGCCCATCCGGATATGGTTAGCCAGATAACCGTAGGCAAGGTAAACAGGCTCTGCCTGCATAACCATCCCTGCTCCGCCGCCGTAGGGATAATCATCTACCCGGTTATGCTTATTTGTAGCAAAATCCCGTATATTCACAGTATTCAGCGTTATGAGACCGTTTTCAATTGCCCTACCGGTAATACTGGTATTGAGGCCGGACTGAATCATATCGGGAAATAGGGTGAGCACATGAAAATTCATTATTCCACCGTACCTTTCGTATTGTTTGTGAACTTACATTTAAAATCATCAAATGGAAATGCTGCTATCAGGAAAGCAGGCCCTTCATCAGATGAACTGTGATCTGCTTCTTCTCGGTATTAATGTCCAGAATGCACTCCTTTATGAAGGGAAGTAGGATTTCTTTGCCCTCCGGTGTCTGAACCACATAGACATCATTCGCAGCTGTTTTGATTATCTCAGAGAGTACTCCAAGCTTAACCCCTTCCTCAGTAATCACTTCTGATTCAATCAGGTCGTAAACAAAATACTCATCCTCTTTCAGCTCTATCGCATTCTCCCTAGTAACTAATAGATCCTTCCCACGGTATTTTTCGATTTCATTGATGTCATCGATTCCTTTGAATTTCAGTATTGCCATCTGCTTGAAGAACTTTACACCCTCAACCTCCAGAAGGATTAATTCCTTACCTGTGTCAAGGTATACCTGCTTTAGAAGCTTGAAACGCTCGATATCATCTGTAGTGGGAAACACCTTAACCTCACCCTTAATTCCGTGGGTCGTAGCGATAACACCAACTCTTAGATAATCCTCCATATGAATTCCTCGGCTTTCTCTATAAAAAATTAACCTCTCGGAACTTTGTTCCTCGGGTTCGCGGGCTCGCTCATCTTCGCCTTCGCGCCACCTCTCGGAACCTTGTTCCTCGGGTTCGCGGGCTCGCTCGTATCAGATCAAGAAGGAGCTCCTGAAACAATAAATTGTTTCATCCGTTCCTTCTTGATCTGATACTTCGCTTCGCCTTCGCGCAAAAAGAAGCTGAACCACTTATGCCAGATTGACATAGTAGCCAGCCCCTTCCTCTGTAGTTGATATAGGCCGGATTACGGCAAGGACATGGTAATACAATCCGGATTACTGCATAATCTCGACTACTACTTTTTTATCATCCTTCGTTGCGGCTGCCTTAACAACGGTACGAATGGATTTAGCGATACGGCCCTGTTTGCCGATTACCTTACCCATGTCATCGGAAGCGACCTTTAATTCAACCACTATGGTCTTTTCGGTTTCCTTCTCTGTAACCACAACCTCTTCGGGATGATCAACAAGTGACTTAGCGATTACCTCTACTAATTCCTTCATTTCACTACCTCCCTTAAGTGCACCTTTCACGCATTCAAAGCAGTAATAAAAATTGTTATAATCCCTCATTCAGCTTATGCTTCCTGAGGGAACCAACATTTTTCAATAATCTCCGAAGCTTAGAGGATACCTGCATTCTTAAAAATCTTGCCTACAGTATCTGTCGGCTGAGCACCGTTTGCTAACCACTTCTTTGCTGCTTCAGCATTTACGTTGAAAGCGCTTGGATTCTGAGTAGGATCATAGGTACCGATTTCCTCGATGAATCTGCCATCTCTAGGTGTTCTGGAATCAGAAACAACGATTCTATAAAAAGGAGCCTTCTTCTGTCCCATTCTCTTTAATCTGATCTTAACTGCCATCTATATTCACCTCCTTGAATTTACTTGCTTCAAAACTGCCGGATTACCGACTTGTTTGAGATTTATCTAAAATTGCATAAGCAATTCTAAACCAATTGTTACTTACCTTAAAAGCCGAAGGGAAGCTTGAATTTACCGCGCTTTCCGCCTTTTCCACCCATCATACCGGAGAACTGCTTCATCATCTTACGGCTTTGCTCAAATTGTTTTACCAGAGCATTCACCTCACTGATATCCACACCGGCACCGGCAGCAATTCTCTTCTTTCTCGGAAGATTTAAGAGATCGGGATTGGAACGTTCCTTCTTCGTCATCGAATAAATGATGGCTTCTGTCTTGGACAATGCTCCTTCATCTATCTCAATATCCTTCATCTGCTTGCCGACTCCGGGGAGCATACTCATCAGATCGGCGAGACCGCCCATCTTCTTCACCTGCTGCATTTGCTCAAGGAAGTCATTGAAGTCAAATTCCGCCTTCTTGATCTTGCGTTCCATCTCTCTGGCCTTATTCTCATCGAATTCTGCCTGAGCCTTGTCAATCAGGGTAAGAATATCCCCCATTCCTAATATACGGGAAGCCATACGGTCTGGATAAAACTGCTCCAGGTCGGACAGCTTCTCTCCGACACCTGCAAACAGGATCGGACGACCGGTAACCGCACGGATGGAAAGTGCTGCACCGCCCCTGGTATCTCCATCCAGCTTCGTAATGATGACACCATCTATTGTCAGCTTCTCATGGAAAAGCTCTGCTACATTTACTGCATCCTGTCCGGTCATGGCATCTACGACCAGAATGGTCTGATGGATGGTCAGGTTTTCTTTGATCTCCTGAAGCTCCTCCATCATATCTTCATCAATATGCAGACGGCCGGCGGTATCCAGAATTACTACATTAAAGCCGTTCTTCACGGCATGCTCCAGCCCTGCCTTGGCGATATTCAGCGGCTTATGTTTATCTCCCATGGAGAATACACTGACACCGACCTTGTCTCCGTTGATCTGCAGCTGATCAATCGCTGCAGGACGATAGATATCACAGGCAACCAGTAAGGGCTTCCTGCCCTTTGATTTTAGTTTACCGGCCAGCTTAGCGGTTGCCGTGGTCTTACCGGCACCCTGTAAACCGCACATCATGATTACAGTGACTTCATTGGAGGGCTTTAGCTGTAATTCCACGGTGTTCTCTCCGAGAAGCTTCACCATTTCTTCATTTACGATCTTAATCACCATCTGACCGGGGGTCAGGCTGGTCATTACATCCTGTCCGACTGCTCGCTCCTGAACGGAGTTTACAAAATTCTTAACGACCTTGAAATTAACATCGGCCTCGAGTAAGGCCATCTTAACCTCCTTTAATGCGGTCTTTACATCAGCTTCGGTGAGTCTTCCCTTTCCCCGCAAGCTTTTGAATATATTTTGAAGCTTTTCTGATAGATTGTCAAATGCCATAGATATTACAGCTCCTTTAAAATATCATCTGCCAATGTTTCAATTCTGTTCATTCCGGTTAACTCACCGGTTAGTCTGATTGTTTCGGATATATCCTTTATCCTAGTCAATTTCTCTTTCACGGACTGAAACCTCCGAACCAGAGCCAATTTACTTTCGTACTCCTTAAGCTCCTTACTGCAACGCTTGATGATATCGTATACACCCTGTCTGCTGATATTCTGTTCCGCTGCAATCTCACTTAAGGATAAATCATTCAGGACATAATCCTCAAAGATCTGTTTCTTATGTTCACTGAGTAGCTCTCCATAAAAATCATATAAAATGGATAGTTGAACGATCTCATCCAGCTTCTCCATTCCCTGCCCTGACGAATTCATAAAAAACCACCACCTGTAAAGTAATTTTCTTTACAGGTGGAAGTATACAGGATTACAGCAGGTTTGTCAAGTGATTTATTTATTGTATGCATTGCCTTTCGTCACTGAAATAATTAATTCACAGCTTCATTGCACCGGATAAGCGGTTCAGCCGAATGCCACAGGGGAATGGCTCAGGCCTTTCCCTGATTTACATTAGCATTCAGGATTTGATCTATGAATTGATACAGCTGATTCACATCAATCGGCTTAGGGATATGATAATTCATTCCACTTTCCAGGGATCTGGCGGAATCCTCGGCAAAAGAATCGGCAGACATCGCCACAATACAGATCCGATCAGCATCCGTATGCCCGGAGTCTCTAATCTGTTTCGCAGTATCATATCCATTTTGGTCCGGCATATGGATATCCATAAGGATCATCTGATAAAAACCGGAGCTGGAGGCCTCAAACAACCGTAAGGCTTCTTTTCCGTTCTTTGCGATATCAACTCGGATGCCTACATACTTTAAGAATTCACAGATTACCTCAATATTTACTTCATTATCCTCAGCAACAAGAATCCTGCAACCTGTAAAATCATAATCCTTATGGGATTGCTTTGGTAAGTCACTTATATTCGGTTTATCATTTTTATAAGGAAGCGTTGCGTCCCCATACCGCTCAAAAGGAATATGGATGGTAATCGCAGTTCCCTGCCCCGGTTTGCTACTGACCTGTATGCTTCCTGCCATTAGGGTAACCAGATTCTTCGTGATGGACATTCCCAGTCCTGTTCCACCGTACTTACTGGCAATGGAGCTATCCTCCTGTTCATATGGAAGAAAGAGCTTTTCCAGATAATCCTCACTCATACCCTTCCCGGTATCAGTAATCGTAAAGCAAAAAATGGCTTGGTTACCATATCCTTCTTGTTCTTCGACTTCTAGACGGATATAGCCTCCGGAAGGTGTAAATTTCAAAGCATTTGAGATACAATTACTGAGAATTTGATTTAATCGTAGGGTATCACCAAGCAGATGATTATGCGCAATGTTCTTCATATCCAGACTAAACTTCAGACGATTGATTTCTGCCTGGGTGTTATAGAAATCAGATATTTCAATCAGCAGACGATCCAAAAGAAATGGCTCCTGACTTAAAATCAGCTTATTACTATCAATTTTACTCATGTCCAGTATATTAGTTACCAGATGAATGAGCTTCTGTGATGAATCAGAAATCTTCTGAAGGCAATTTTCCACCTTATGACCATCTTCAAGAGATTTTATACCAATCAGCGCCATGCCATGAATTACATTTAAAGGTGTTCGTATCTCATGACTGATATAGGATAGGAATTCTTTTTTTGCTTCATTAGCCTGTTGAGCATTCATAAGAGCATCCCTAAGTACCTGTTGTGTCTCCTTCTCCTTTGTGATATCGGATACACTTAAAATATAGCGGATCAGATCTTGTTTATGAAATACAGGATAAATACGTGCCACCAGGGTAACCAGCTTCTTTTGAACAGGGTTGAACATTTCAAATTCAATTACCCTATTTGTAGTCAATGGAATCGTAGTGAAGTATGAGCTGAGCTCCTCTCGGAAGGCTGTTCCAATCAGATTCATGATTTGGATGGGATTTCTCTTGAACCTTCTGACACTGATCCCATAAAGGCGCTCTAGATTAGGGGATACATATTCGATCATGCTGCTGTCCATTCGATAGATCAGATGAATATCATCCAGATTCGTACTGAGTGAATTGAACAGCTCCTCCCGGTCATATAGGGACCGATACATTTTTCTGAATCTAATGATGATAACAAGACAAAGGATCATAATCATACTAGCTACAATGAATAGACCTGTTGATATATGAAAAGCAAAAGGAAAGCTTTTATCAAAATTCACACTGTACAGCACTATCATTTCACCCCATTATTAAGTACATCATTCTATAAAAAATATGTAAAAAATCCCAGTTTCTACATATTCTGACTATAGTTGATAGGCCACAATTTGTCAACTGTTGTTTTCAAAGAAAGGATTATGAAGGTACGGCAAATGATAGGACTATGAGTGCACCACAGATGTAGAACGTACAAGGAAAAATCTTATGAAAGTACTGCAGATGATGGACCTTCCACTAATATTATGAATGGATTAAAGACGAAACAGGTAGCACGAATAGAAAAATGATGAACTGCAACAGAAAAGACGAAGAAACACATGCAGGGAGAGCTCCGCTGCATGTGTTATGGGAGTTTATGTTATAAATATACCAAAGACTATACCGGATATGCTTGATTTTTGGTATCAGCAGCAGACAGATCTATTCCGGTTTTCTGAGCACTGCGATATTTAAAGAAGTCAATAGCCACCTGCGGGAATAAAGCGTAGGACAATATATCCTCATCCTGTTCCTTCCACTCTGCAATCTCACTCTCTATCTTAGCAAGCTCAGGCTCAATTAAATCAGCAGGCCTACAGGTTATGGGCTGCTTATCTCCAATTACCTTCTTCTGAACCTCTTCATTGAAGGGCTTTACGGTCTGTCCATATTCACCAGATAATAGTGCCTTTGTTTCCTTCGTAACCATCTTATAGCGTTCCCCTGCCAGTACATTAAGAACTGCCTGAGTACCTACAATCTGGCTGGAGGGAGTTACTAACGGGGGCTCACCGAAATCCTTACGGACTCTGGGAATCTCCTGAAGCACATCATAATATTTATCCTCTGCCTTTTGTTCCTTAAGCTGGGATACCAGATTTGACAGCATTCCTCCCGGAACCTGGTAGAGCAGAGTTTTGATATCCACGCCCATTACCTTGGGATTTAGAAGTCCTGTCTCCAGGGCATTGTCTCTTAAAGGCCTGAAATAATCGGCAATTTCAGCCAGAAGCAGCTGATCATAGCCGGTATCATAGGGGGTTCCCTTGAAGGTCTCAACCATAACCTCAGTTGCCGGCTGGCTTGTTCCCATAGCAAACGGTGACATAGCAGTATCAATGATATCACAGCCTGCTTCCACTGCTTTTAAGTAAGTCATACCGCCCACACCACTGGTGTAATGAGTATGGAGGTCAATAGGAATATTCACTGCAGCCTTCAGAGCACTGACTAACACTGTTGCTTCATAAGGTACCAGAAGCCCAGCCATATCCTTAATACAGATGGAGGATGCTCCGAGCGCCTCAATCTGCTTTGCCATATTCACATAATATTCGGTTGTATATGCATCACCCAGGGTATAGGAAATAGCAATCTGGGCATGACCATTCTCTTTATTTGTTGCCTTCACCGCACATTCCAGGTTACGGATATCATTCAATGCATCGAAGATACGAATAATATCGATTCCGTTGGCGATGGATTTCTGTACAAAATATGCAACTACATCATCTGCATAATGACGGTAGCCTAAGATATTCTGACCTCGAAATAGCATCTGAAGCTTTGTATTCTTAAAGCCTGATCTGATTTTTCTAAGTCTTTCCCATGGATCCTCTTTTAAGAAACGCAGGGAAGCATCAAAGGTTGCCCCGCCCCAGCATTCTACAGCATGATATCCGACCTGATCCATCTTTTCGATGATGGGAAGCATCTGCTCCGTGGCCATTCTTGTTGCAATCAGGGATTGATGGGCATCACGCAATATAGTCTCTGTTATTTTAACCGGCCTCTTTCCTTGTTCAGCCATAAATATACCTCCTGTCCTTGTTAAGAACTTCAATATGTTTCATTATCCATGATAAATGAACCCATGCTTAGCCTTTGGTCCTTTGTTAATTTAAGGTAGCAAGTAATTCTCCGGCTTCCACAGACTGACCTGCAGACACATGAATGCTGGCAACTATTCCGTCCTGGGGTGCCACAATTTCATTTTCCATCTTCATAGCTTCCAGAATCAAGAGCACCTCTCCGCGCTTGATTGCTTTTCCTTCGCTTGCTTTAACTGAAACAATTTTGCCCGGCATAGGAGAAGGAACCTTAACACTACCGGCTGCAGAAGCTGTCTTAGCAGGCTTCGGCGCTTCTGCCTGAGGAGCAGGTGCAGCAACAGGTGCGGGTGCTGCCTGGGGAGCGGGTGTGGCTACAGGTGCGGGTGCAGCCATTGCCCTTACAGGAGCTGCATGACCTTCTTCTACAGAAACTTCATAGGTGTTACCATTCACAGTAATTGTATAATATTTCATGATAATAATCCTCCTTGTTCATGGACATCTTCTGATGTCCGTAATTTAAGGTACCGGACCTTCTTAAGTCCTGTCCTGTATCATGCTCGTATTTATCTCCTAGTGTTAAGCTTCCGGATAGAACGGACAATCAAACCGTCAGCCGGTACTTCACTTCCCATGGAAGCATAGATTGCAGCGGTAATTACTGCTACCAGCTCATAATCATCCATAAGCTCCTTCTCTTCCCGCTGTACAATCTGAGTTATAACATGATCCACATATGCGCTTTTATTGCTCTGTTTTTCCTCTCCACCCTTATTCTTGCCGGAGGTGGAATAGATCACATAGATTAGCTGGATAATTATAATCAATATGGCGAATACAATGCCCAGACTTATGGTCAGTGTCAAAGGATCCTCGGTCAGACGGTCAAGGAATGTGGTCAGAAGAACCGACCTGCCGGTGATACTGTTAAGTAATGTTCCCATCTTAAACCTCCATGCTACTAATCAGTAGCTTAATTTCTAAGCGAAAAGCATAGTGCATGCTTTTTACCAAGCCGTAGTATTTTCGCAGCTTTATCTCATGCTATCTTAGTGGCATGCCACCTAAGATAGCTATTCCATTGGTAAGCGATAGCCTATTTGGAATTATGCTTTTTTGCCGGACGGGCCTCCGTCTTAGTAAGTAACATCTCAAAAGCGTATACCGCATGCTTTCTGACAGCTTCCGGTTCAATGATGCTATCCACATAGCCACGCTTCGCAGCAGAAAGAGCACTATCCTGAAGCTCTGCATATACTGACGCCTGTTCCTTTATAACCTCTGCAGAACTACCATCATATATGATTCTTGCGGCCTGCTCAGCATCCATCATACCGATCTGGGCTGTGGGAAGGGCAAACACAAGATCAGCTCCGATATGCCTAGAATTCATCGTGATATAAGCACTGCCAAAGGCCTTGCCTACAATGATGTTCACCTTGGGAACAGTAGCATCCGCAAAGGCTTGGGTTAGCTTAGCAGCAGCATTGGCAATGGTTTTCTCCTCACCCAAAGTTGCCTTATATCCCACTACATTTGTAAGAGTCAGCACCGGAATCCCGAAGGCATCACAGAATTTAACAAAGCTGGCAGCCTTATAACAGCCTTCAGTTGTCAGAGCTGCGTCAAAGGATATCTCTGCTTTCCCCTTCTCATCGGTGAGCTCAGTACGGTTAGCAATCGCTCCGACTGTCATACCGTTCAGGCGAAGGAAGCCTGTTACCATCTCCTTGGCGTAATCCTTCTTTATTTCAAAGAAATAATGATTATCGGCAATCTCTGTCAATGCTTTCCCCGCATCCTTGATCTTAGAGGTAAAATCGGGAAGAAGTCTATTTAAATCATCCGTACATTCCACATAGGATGCATCATCCTCATTATTAGATGGTAATAAGGAAACCAGCTCACGGATCTTTAGAAGCACTTCAGCATCTCCGGTCCCAACATAATCCACCATACCGGATTGGGACTGGAAGGCAGCTGCTGAGGTATTGCATTTTTCTTTATAATTTCCCTGTAAAGCGTTCGGGGAGTTAACAAATAATTTCGCATTTTTTTCTTCCATAAATGAAAAATCACTTAAGGAAGCCATAACAGCAAGCCCACCGCCGGAGTTACCAAAAATAGCGGTAATCTGGGGAATTACACCGGAAGCCAAGGTTTGCTTCAGGTATATTTCACCAAAGCCGTTCAGGGCGTCGGTTGCTTCCTCTAGTCTCATCCCTACAGAATCTATCAGGCCGATGACGGGAGCTCCCACCTTAAGTGCAAGATCATAAATATGAGTTATCTTTTTGGCATGCATTTCACCAATGGAGCCTCCAAGGGATGAAGCGTCCTGACTGTAAATATAGACAGGATTGCCATCTACTAAACCGTAGCCGGTAATCACCCCATCAGAAGGCACTTCCTTCTGATTCAGATTAAAGTCCGTACTCCTTTTTGTAACGAAAGCGCCGACTTCAACAAAGCTATTGTCGTCAAGCAAAGTAAGAATTCGTTCTCTTGCTGACAGCTGTACTGTACTACTCATTTTCAGCCCTCCAATTTTTCGATTGTACTAGAAATCCAATTTTCTGCCAATTATAATTCTATAATATATTAAAGAAAAAGGCAAGGAAAATCTGACAGATCTCCTCTTATTTACCGCTTGGATGATCACTCTTTTGTCAGTCTTTTTTACTCATAGTTTACCTCCAAGACCTTACGGATATTCTCTCCGGAAAATCCTTTCCGATAAAGGTGGGCCATCAGCTTCTGTCGGCCGTGCTTATCCAGTGAGGAAGGATCTTTGGTTTTCCTATGAATTGCTTTACGGATAGCCTCCAGCTCAGGATCCTCCTCCTGATCAGTATATTCGGTTAGCATTAAATGCTGGATGATATCCTTAGGAATTCCCTTTGCTGTCAGCTCTGCCGTCAGCACGAGCCGGCTCTTATCAGATTTTCTGGTCTGAATGTAATTGGATGCATACCTAACATCATTCAGATAACCATATTCACTAACATATTGGATTGTTTGTTGAAGGATTGGCTCCGGATACCCTTCCTCGCGCAATCTTTGTGTCAGCTCAGCCTCTGTTCGATCATGAAATTTGAGCAATGTAAGAGCCTTTTGCTTTGAGCGGTTAAAAACCACCTTCCATAGGAGCTCCTGATGGACCTCCGCTGTTAGCTCCATGCCCTCCTTCAGTTTGTATTCCTCAAGGATTATCTCATCTATGGGGAAGGCATACTCCTCATCAAGATAAACCTTGATTTTAGATGAGCGGGATGAAGCGCGTCCCATCCCTTTCTTATTCTGTTCCGCTTTCTCAAGTCTTGTAATAACCATATTCCCTTCCCTCTTCCTTCCACTGTTTGTCGTCCCCTTGGATACTAAAATGGCTGTCCCCTAGCCACCTCTTATCCGCTCCATGGGTATCGGATCGGATAAGAGCGGTCCGTCGGGACAGCCATTGCTATTTTATAAACAGATTCTGTGATTTTCTACGAAAGAAATGAGAATCTATTTGGTTCAACAATTATTCCAGTACTTCATTATAATTCTTAGCGGGCTTCAATGCGAATTTCTCCCTGACCTTGGTTTCTATCTCAGCAAAGATCTCAGGGTTATCTAAGAGAAACTGCTTCGCATTCTCTCTTCCCTGTCCAATCTTAGCATCATTATAAGCATACCAAGCTCCGCTCTTATTAACGATACCGCTATCAGAGGCAAGATCCAGAACATCACCTTCCCTGGAGATTCCCTTGCCGAACATAATGTCAAATTCCGCTTCTCTGAACGGAGGTGCAATCTTATTCTTAACGACCTTAATCCTTGTCCTGTTGCCAATCACGTCCCCACCCTGCTTCAGGGATTCAATCCTTCTTACATCCAGACGTATGGAGGAATAGAACTTCAAGGCACGACCACCTGTAGTAGTCTCGGGATTACCGAACATAACGCCAACCTTCTCACGAAGCTGATTGATGAAGACAACGATACAGTTAGACTTACTGATGACGGCGGTAAGCTTCCTGAGGGCCTGAGACATTAATCTGGCCTGTAAGCCCACATGGGAATCTCCCATCTCGCCATCGATTTCAGCCTTCGGTACCAAGGCTGCAACAGAGTCTACGATAATGATATCCACTGCACCGGAACGAACCATGGTTTCGGTAATTTCCAAAGCCTGTTCTCCATTATCCGGCTGAGAAATATACAGATTGTCAATATCCACACCGATCTTCTTCGCATAGACAGGATCCAAAGCATGCTCCGCATCAATAAAGCCTGCAATTCCGCCCCTCTTCTGTACTTCAGCTACCATATGTAAGGCCACTGTAGTTTTACCGGAGGCTTCAGGTCCGTAAATCTCCATAATCCTTCCCTTCGGCACTCCGCCGAGTCCTAATGCAATATCAAGACTGATAGAACCTGTCGGAACCGTCTCAATGCTCATATTGGCATTCGTATCACCAAGCTTCATGACGGAGCCCTTGCCATACTGCTTCTCAATCTGTGCTAAGGCAGATTCCAATGCCCTGATTTTATCATCCTTTGCCATAATAACCTCCATCTTCCTGCATCTGCAGGCACAATTATAGTATTATTCTTCTCAATCCTAATGCGAACTTATGTTCTTATATCCATCATAACTGATTTCAATTGGGATGTCAACAGGTTTCATCCGCGAGATCTCAGATGAGTTTTCAGAACGAAAAAGCTCTAATGAATCCCCATAAGTAGGCATCCGTAATCTGTTATCATTGTACCACTGCTCTTGGACATCGGATGGTAAAATAAATGAAATAAATAATTGATTCTTGCGAAGCTATAGACCGAAATCCTATTACATACAACCGATCTATGTTCCGGAACGGAAACTTTGCATAGAGCGTTGAAGAAAAGTATTTCCTACGCAGAATGCATATTCAATACATCATACATGTTCTATGTAATAATATCTTGTACCAATGGAAATGGTATCTGCTGTCGCATCATTGAGAAAGCTAATTTACTTTCACAATTACCTACTTCGTAAATTATGATGAGGGGATACTTATCAGTTGATCAGACGATCTTAGATAGATCATGAGAAGAATAAGATATCCCTATTATAACAAGTCAAGCAGCTTTTGTAAATCTATGCCGTTCAGGTAAAACTGATGAAAATATGATCATTTATTAGATAAAAATACGAAAACACTTTAGTAGAGCTTATTGGGCTGACAGAGCTTTGGCTTATAACCTGCAGCTATCAGAGTCTGGACAATCTGGTCCTTATGCTCATGTCCGAAGGTCTCCATTGTAATAGTTAGCTCCACAGCACTATTACGATTTATGCTGACGAACTGGTTATGCTCCAGACGAATGACATTGCCCTGAGCTTTTGCGATAACATCCGCAACTCTCACCAGCTCACCGGGTCTGTCGGGAAGCAGAACGGATACCGTAAAGACTCTGCCTCTCTGGATCAAGCCATGCTGTACAATCGAGGATACTGTAATGATATCCATATTACCGCCGCTGAGTATTGCTGCCACCTTTTTATCTTTGCAGTTCAGATGCTTTAAGGCAGCCACCGTAAGAAGGCCCGAATTTTCTACTACCATCTTATGATTTTCCATCATATCAAGAAAAGTAACGATCAGCTCCTGATCCTCTACGGTGATGATCTCATCCACATATTTCTGGATATAGGGAAAGACAATATCCCCCGGAGTCTTCACCGCAGTACCATCCGCGATGGTATCCATATGGGGAAGGGTTACTACCTTACCTGCCTGTAAGGATTCCTTCATACAGGCGGCTCCGGTAGGCTCTACACCAATGACCTTAATATTCGGATTAAGCATCTTCGCCAGGGTAGCTACGCCGGCCAGAAGCCCACCGCCACCAACCGGTGCCAGGATGATATCTACAGTGGGAAGATCCTTGAAAATCTCCATGGCTATGGTACCCTGCCCCGTTGCTACCTTCTCATCATTAAAGGGATGAATGAAGGTATAGCCCTTTTCCTCTGCCAGCTGTCTGGCAAACTGATAGGCCTCATCATAGTCATTCCCATAGAGAATTACCTCTGCACCATAGCCCTTCGTACGGTTCACCTTAATTAGTGGGGTTGTACCGGGCATCACGATCACTGCTTTCGAATGATAGAGTCTGGCTGCATAGGCAACCCCTTGGGCATGGTTTCCTGCTGAGGCAGTAATCAAGCCCCGGTCCCGCTCCTCCTGTGTCAGAGTACTGATCTTATAATAAGCTCCGCGGACCTTATAAGCTCCGGTAAATTGCATATTTTCAGGCTTGAAGAAGATCTTATTCCCGGTGGTCTCAGAGAAATAATCGCTATGAACCAGCTTTGTTCTGAGTATCACCCTTTTTACCGCCTCACTTGCTTCTTCAAATTGTTGTAAAGTGATCATAATGTTTTCTCCTGCACGTTTTTCTGGAATAGGGCGTTTACAAAATCCTCAGCATTGAACTTCTGAAGGTCGTCTATCTTTTCACCGATTCCGATATATTTCACAGGAACAGAAAGCTCGGATTGAATTGCAATGGCAATTCCTCCTTTGGCAGTACCATCCAGCTTAGTTAAGATGATTCCTGTCAAATCAGCCACTTCATTAAATTCTCTTGCCTGTGCCAAAGCATTTTGCCCTGTGGTTCCATCCAGAACAACCAGTGTCTCACGATATGCCTCAGGATATTCCCGTTCGATCACCCGGTTGATTTTCTTCAGCTCCTCCATGAGATTCTTCTTATTATGAAGACGTCCGGCCGTATCACAGATCAGGACATCCACATTACGGGCCTTGGCAGATGTAACAGCATCATAGATGACGGCAGCCGGATCAGAGCCCTCCTTCTGGGCGATGATCTCAACATTGGCTCTATGAGCCCATTCGGTCAGCTGTTCGATTGCAGCTGCACGGAAGGTATCTGCCGCTGCTACCATGACCTTCTTACCCTGATCCTTTAATTGACCCGCCAGCTTACCGACAGAGGTGGTCTTACCGACTCCGTTAACACCGATTAAGAGGATGACGGATTTACGGTTCTCGAACTCATATGCCGTAGAATCCACCTTCATCTGATCCCGCAGAGTATTGATTAAGATTTGCCTGCACTGGGCAGGATCCTTGATTTTCTCTTCCTTTACCTTTTTACGGAGCTCCTCTAATACTACAGTTGTCGTATTAATTCCTAAATCGGCCATGATCAGTATTTCCTCAAGCTCCTCATAAAAATCATCATCAATACTGGTAAAGCCGCTGAAAAGAGCGTCAATTCCGTTTGCTATGCTATTTCTGGTTTTCGTTAGCCCCTGTACGAGCCTGCCAAAAAATCCGGTCTTCTCACCCATATATAACCTCCAAAGTTTAAATTTACACCTCTAATTCATTCTCAATCAGGCTAACAGAAACCAGGGTGGACACCCCTTTTTCCTGCATCGTGATGCCGTATAAAATATCTGCCGCAGCCATGGTTCCTCTTCGGTGTGTAATGATGATAAATTGTGTTTCTCTGGATAATTTATTCAGATATTTTGCAAAACGCTTTACATTGGAATCATCCAATGCCGCTTCAATCTCATCCAATAAGCAGAAGGGGGAGGGCTTCAGGTTTTGAATTGCAAACAGCAGGGAAATGGCCGTCAGGGCCTTCTCACCACCGGAAAGCTGCATCATATTCTGCAGCTTCTTGCCCGGGGGCTGGGCATTGATCCTGATACCTGCCTCAAGGATATCCTCTCCCTCAGTCAGCTCCAGATCTGCCTTACCTCCACCAAACAGCTCCTTGAATACGAGATCGAACTGCTCATTAATAGCGGAAAACTTCTCCTCAAACTGCCTGCGCATCTCTGCATCCAGTTCCAGAATGATCTGCAGCAGGGCTTCCTCGGAGCGGATCAGATCCTCACTTTGAGAGGATAAGAACTGGAAGCGCTCCGACATATTCTTATAATCCTCTATGGCGTTGACATTGACGTCACCCAGCTCCTTAATTTTCCCCTTGATTTCCTGAATCGATTTTTTTGCTTGAGTCAGGCTGATCTCAGCCTCCACAGGATATTCCAGGGCGCCGGAGTAAGTAAGCTCATATTCCTCCCACATATAATTCATCTGAAGGTCAGTCTGTTCGATCAGCTTCTCCCTCTGACTATTCAGGCGGAATACCTCCTTATCCAGATCATTCATCAGGCGGGAAAGCTCATCCCTCTTCAGGAAAAAATTCTTATGGATCGCAGTAATCTGCTCCCTCTCCTTCACCTGAGCCTTAATTTTCTCGTCCAGGGAGCTTAAGAAGCTCTGATCCTCCATAATCAATGTCTCAGCTTCACGGATGGCCAGCTTCTTGGCTTCTACAATCCGGGTTGCCTTATCGATATCAGCCTTCAGGGCTGCTTCCTCTTCATACAGTCTCTCGATTTCTCGCTTGACACGCTTTACATTTTCAAGGAGAAACTGGCTGCTCTGCTCTAGGGAGGACAGCTCCAGCCTAAGACTGTTCACCTTCTCATTGGCTGCTGTCTCGGCTTCTCTCTCCTCCTCCAGCTTCTTCGTAATCAGCTCGATGCTTTCTTCCTTCTCCTTATTCTTATCCAGGTTTTCAGAAAGATTAAGCGTTAAGCGTTCCAGGTTACCCTTCAGCTCTCTTGCCTGTGCATCAATTTCCAGAAGCTCCTTGGTATATTCATTGTAAATGGCCTGCACTTCTGCCTTCTTTGTTAATTCCCGGTCAAGATTAAGCTTTGCAGTATTCTGCCTTAAGGATTCCTCATGGAGGATGCGCTTTTGCTCCTCCAGCTTTGTGCGAAGCTGTGTCCGATGGTTCCTTTCTTCCTCTTTTTGAAGCACCAGCCCTTTGGTCCTCTCCTCCAGAGCCGCTACCTGAACTTCCAGCTCTTCGATTTCACGGCGTCTTCCGAGAAGATTGCTGGCATTCCGATAAGCACCGCCGGATATCGATCCGCCCGGAGTTAAGAGCTCCCCCTCCAAGGTAACAAGCCTAAGGGAGTAATGATATTTTTTTGCAATCGCTGCAGCATGGTCCATGTGGTCCACAACGACTATTCTGCCAAGTAAATAATCAATTAATGCATGAAACCGCGACTCTGCTTCTACCAGTTCGGAAGCAATGCCAAGGACCCCGGGTTCCTTCAATACCTTATCGTTTTGAACCCCGTTTCCGGCGGACATATTCGTTAGTGGAAGGAAGGTTGCTCTTCCCAGCTTATTCTTTTTTAAATATGTAATCAATTCCTTCGCAGCACTCTCATCCTCGGTAACAATATTCTGGATGCTTCCCCCCAAGGCTGTCTCGATGGCGGTTTCATATTTCTTACCTGTTTTGATGATGTCTGCAACTACACCGACGATTCCCGGTATCCGTCCCTTTAGCTCCATTACCTTTTTAATACTGCCGCCGTAGCCCTCATACCGCTCCGTCAGATTGATCAGGGATTCCAGACGGGATTTCTCACTTAAGTACCTGCCCTGGACCTCTGTGAGCTCCACGGTAATCTGATCAATGGATACCTGGCTATCGGTAAGTGCCTGCTCGATGGAGCTGCTTTCCTCAGTATGCAGCCGGATTTTCTCTGTGATTTTGTCCAATTCCCTATTGCATAGCTCTATTGCTTCTGCATAGGAGCTTTCTTCACTTTTATTTTTAATGATTCTTTGATTTAACTCAGCCTTACGAAGGATGTTCTGCTCCAGCATCGTCTCATAACGCTGCATATTACTCTTGATTCCTGAGTTAAGGTTCAAATATTCGAAGATCCCGTTGTTGCACTCCTCAATCTCTTTGGAATACTGTCTGATATTCTCCTTAATCTGATCCAGCTCAGTAAGAGCAGCGGTAAGCATATCATCTAGGTCTGAAAGCTTAAGATCTATGTTCTCCTTCTCTGTCAGATAGCCCTGCTCCTCTGTCTTCTTCTGAATAATATCCCGTTCGCTGGCGGTAATTCTACCCTGATAATACTTATCATTCTGTTTGAGGGAGCTGATTTGCTCCTTTAATACCCTGATTTCACCCTCGGCCTTCTCCTTGCTCAGCATCCGTTCATTATAGGAATTTTTGTCCGCCTCGATACTATGGTCACATTCCTCTATCTGCTGCTCCAGGCGGAGATATTCCTCCTTGGTATTCTCATATTCTTCCTTCGCCTGCTCAAAATCCTTTGTGGCAATCCCTAGCTTCTCATCAATCTGATCCTTGGTGGTACGGAGTTTTTCATATTCCTTTAAGAACTGAGCAACCTCGAGGCCCTTCAGCTCTTCCTTCAGCTTTAAATAGATCTTTGCTACAGCAGACTGCTTCTCTAAGGGAGCCAGCTGCTTCTCAATCTCCTTCATGATATCCGTTACTCTGGATAGATTTAAACGTTCTTCCTCTAAATTCTTCTCCGCTGCATATTTTCTACGCTTGAATTTGACGATACCGGCAGCCTCGTCAAAAAGCTCCCTGCGATCCTCGGGCTTGCCGCTAAGAATCTTATCAATCTGACCCTGTCCAATGATGGAATATCCTTCCTTACCGATACCGGTATCCATAAATAGCTCCTGGACATCCCTTAATCGGCAGGAGGCTCCATTGATCAGATACTCACTCTCACCGGATCGGTAAACACGGCGGGCGATGGTTACCTCATCATATTCTATGGCCAGCTTATGATCGGAATTATCCAGGGTGATTGCCACATAAGCATAGCCCAAGGGCTTTCTGGTCTGCGTTCCGGAGAAAATGACGTCCTCCATTCGGGCACCACGAAGCTGCTTAGCGCTCTGCTCCCCCAATACCCAACGGACTGCATCGGCTACATTACTCTTACCGCTGCCATTGGGTCCTACAATTCCTGTGATACCGTCATGAAATTCCAGGACGATTTTATTTGCGAAGGATTTAAATCCGTGTACTTCAATACTTTTTAGATGCATGTAGATCTCCCATCATTATTTGGTGTTTTGCAGCTTCTTTATCGCCAGGGAGGCTGCTTCCTGTTCCGCTGCCTTCTTCGTACGTCCGATTCCAATCCCGATCTGATCATTTCCGATATAGACTGCAATCGTAAAGGTCTTATTGTGGTCGGGACCTTCCTCGGAGATCAGCTTGTACCGGATTTTCTGCTTATTATTCTCGTTCTGAATCATTTCCTGTAAGATAGTCTTGCTATCGAAAAAGAGTTCCTTGTTCTTGATGCTGGACAGAATGAACTTCTGAACAAACTCTTTTGCATTAGTAAAACCACCGTCCAGATAGATTGCACCGATGACAGCCTCCATTGCATCGGACAGGATGGAATCCCGTATCCTTCCGCCGGATGCATCCTCACCCTTTCCAAGGAGCAGATACTCCCCTAATTCCAGGTCTTTCGCACAGGTGGACAGCGTCTGCTCACAGACGATGCTGGCTCTCAGCTTGGTTAAATCCCCTTCTGATAAATTCTTGTATTCCTGATAAACATATTCGCTGGTAACCAGCTCTAAAACTGCATCTCCGAGAAACTCCAGGCGTTCGTTATTGCATTCCTTGCTCATTCTCATCTCATTGGCATAGGATGAATGAGTAAGGGCATGAAGCAACAGAGTTGAATTTATAAAATGATAATTAATTTTATTCTCCAATGCCAGCTGTAATGCCTCTGATTTCTTACGTAAACTCATTGTGATGCACTCCTCCCTTCGGTATCCATTGCGTGTAGGAAGGAATGCTTTTTCGGATACGCATATACCCATATACCCATATCCCCTTATACCCATTCCTTCCTCATATATCGAAAAAGCCCAATAAAATAAGGCGTGCCTTATTCACAGGGCTTTTTACATACCACTGATTAAAACTGTAAACAAGCTGATTCAAATGGTTGCCTTTCTTGTCTATAAACTAGTTCAGAGCGTTTTTTATTTGCTCAACCGCATCAGCAACGGTTACGATATTTTCTGCTTCCTCGTTTGCGATTTCAATATCGAACTCTTCCTCAATACCCATGATGATTTGGAACAGGTCCAAGGAATCAGCACCAAGATCGTCAACAAAGGTGGTCTCCATCGTTATTTCATCCGCTTCTACATTTAAAACTTCACTGATTATTTTTTGCAGCTTTTCAAATTCCATATTCATTCACCCTTCTTTTTATATTTTATTTTTCCTATGTTATTCAGGAATTCAGTTATTTCATCGGATTATTCTTCCTTACTGCTAAGCTTCGCTGAAATTTTATCGTTTATGTTCTGCTCGGTAAAGGCTACACATTGAAGGATCGAATTCTTAATCTCATTGCTCTTGGAGCTTCCGTGGGTCTTAACTACCAGACCATTTAAACCTAGCAAGGGTGCTCCTCCATATCTGGAAGCGTCAAAATCCTTCAGGGTTTCCTTCAGAGCTGATTTGCTTAGCAGCGCACCAATCTTACTCTTTGTTGTACTCATCAGTCCTTGTTTGATCTTCTTCATCAGCGCTGAGCCTAAGCCCTCATACAGCTTAAGAATAACATTTCCGACAAAGGCTTCACAAACAATGACATCGGCGCCTCCGTAAGGAATCTCCCTGGCTTCGATACTGCCGATGAAATTTATGTCGGTACATTCCTTCAGTAAGGGGAAGGTTTCCTTCACCAATTGGTTGCCCTTTTCTTCCTCAGCTCCAATATTAACGATCGCTACTCTAGGATTTTTGATCCCTATGATGTTCTCCATATAGATGGAGCCTATCTTAGCAAACTGTACCAGGTGAGAGGGTCTTGCATCGACATTCGCACCACAGTCCACCAACAGAGATACTCCGTTAATGGTTGGAAGCAGCGGAGTCAGAGGAGGTCTTTCGACTCCTTTGATTCTTCCTACGATTAACTGACCACCGGCCAGAACTGCTCCGGTACTACCTGCAGAAACAAAGGCGTCGGCTTCACCATTCTTCACCAGATTCAGTGCTACAACGATAGAAGCTGTTTTCTTCCGTCGGATCGCCATGACAGGTGCTTCATTATTCGTAATAACTTCCTCAGCCTGTACCACTTCAATCTGCTTTTTATCATAAGTATACTCCTTTAAGGCTGTGGTGATGACATCTTCTTTTCCGACTAATAAAACCTTGATATCCTTCTTCTCCTGGACTGCAAGAACTGCTCCTTTAATAATCTCACCCGGAGCATTATCTCCACCCATGGCATCGACTGCCACTGTAATTGTTTTCTGCATAATACCCCCTATACTACAACATTTTTTCTTATCCCAACTTGCTATAGATAGTATACCAATATGCTCAGCTAATCTATTAATCAATATACTCGATATTATATTAAAAATCAACTATTAATTAACACTTTTTCACATGCTGGTCAGCCGATTTTGAGCAGGAGTACAAGAAAACAGCTGATCGAACGCTTTGCGTCGAAACAGCTGTTAATGGTTTACATTTTCTTGTAAAAGAAAGACTTATGGTTCAGATAACCCAGTTGATTCGCCTGAATCATCTGCTCGGTACTTCCAACAAACAGAAGTCCATCCTTCTGCAGGGCGGAATGGAAGCCGGCATAGATCTTATTCTTCGCATCATCCGTAAAATAAATCAATACATTGCGGCAGACTATCATATCCTGCTCCTGAGGATAGGAATCCTTCAGAAGATCATGCTGCTTGAATTCCACACATTTTTTAATTGAATCAGAGATCTGATATGTTCTGTCATTTACCTGAACAAAGTATTTCTTTAAGAACTCCTCGGGTAATGACTTCAGGCTCTTCACATGATAAAGACCGATACGGGCCTTCTCCAATACAAGCCTGTCTATATCTGTTGCATAAATCTTAATTTTGTCCAAAGGAAGAAATTTGGATAACAGCATGACAAGAGAATACGGCTCATCACCGGTAGAACAGGCTGCACTCCAGATCTTTAAGCTCTTACCAAATCGATCTAGCAGGTAAGGGATTACTTCCTTCTCCAGCAGGCTCCACTGCTCCGGGTTACGATAAAATTCAGACACATTAATCGTGATATAATTAATGAATTCATCATATACGGATTTATCTGTCCGGAGTATTCTGATATAATCTGAATAAGTGGAAATACCGTGCTTTGTAATTAGGGCGTCGATACGCCGTTTCATCTGACGTTCCTTGTAATAGTTCAGATCAATCTTTGTCAGAGCCAGGATTGATTCCTTAAAGCCTTCATAACTGTCCAGCACGTTCCCTTCTCCTTATCTTCCGTAATGAAAATTAATTATTCCTGAACATCTGCCGGAGCACTCTCTGCTTCCCTCTCAGGTGCTTCCAGTGCCTTAATGCTTAATGAAATCTTCTTATCATCCTTATTAAATTCCACAACTCTGGCTGTAATCTCCTGACCGATTTTCAAAGCATTCGCAGGCTTCTCAACATGCTCTCTGGAAATCTGGGACACATGCAGCAATGCATCAATACCGGGCTCCAGTTCGATGAAGGCACCGAAATCCGTCATTCTTGCTACCGTACCGTTTACTACATTGCCTACGCTGTATTTTTCCTCTGCATTGGTCCAAGGATTCTCATTCTCAAACTTTAAGCTAAGGGCAATCTTCTCACCCTGAATATCCTTCACAAAGGCTTTTACGGTATCGCCTACCTTGAAGACCTTCTTAGGATTCTCGACTCTGCCCCAGGACATCTCTGAAATATGAAGAAGTCCGTCAGCGCCGCCCAAATCAATGAAAGCACCAAAATCTGTGATATTCTTTACAGATCCCTCCACAGTCATACCAACACGAATTCTCTCAAACAGCTCCTTCTTCAGGGTCTCCTTCTTTGCAACAATCAGCTGTTTACGGTCACCGATGATTCTTCTCTTCTTAGGATTAAACTCCGTAATAACGAAGTCAATCTTCTCACCGGCATATTTGGAGAGATCCTTCTCATAGGAATCGGAAATCAGGCTAGCAGGAATAAATACTCTAGCCTCATCAATAATAACGCTTAATCCGCCATTTAATACAGCGGCAACTTTGGCTGACAGAACCTCGTGATTGTTAAAGGCCTCTTCCAGTCTCTTATTACCCTTCTCAGCTGCAAGTCTCTTATAGGTTAATGCAACCTGACCTTCACCGTCATTCACCTTAAGGATTTTCGCCTGCATCTTGTCGCCAACCTTTACAACAGTGGTAAGATCTAAGTTGGGTGTATTGGTATATTCGTTCCTGGTAATGATACCTTCCGACTTGTAGCCTATATTTAAGATGATTTCATCTTCTTTTACACCTAAAACGATACCTTCTACAACATCACCGTTGTTTATTTCGACTACCTTCTCTTCCTCCAATAATTGTTCAAAACTCTTCTCTGACATAGCGGTTAGAACCTCCTTGATAATATTATTTGGGGTCGATGCCCCTGCTGTAATACCTACATTTCGATAAGATTTAAATAAATTTAAATCCAGGTCATCAAGTTCCTGTATATAGTAAGTATTTTCACATTCCTTTTTACAGATTTCGTAGAGCTTTCTGGAATTTGAGCTCTCCTTTCCGCCAATTACGATCATCGCATCTGACTGCTTTGCCAGCTCATATGCTGCCGCCTGACGGGTTTGTGTAGCGTTGCAAATCGTATTTAAAACAAATATATCATAACCCTTTTTTGATATAATTTCAACTAATTCTTGAAATTTATTGTAATTAAATGTCGTCTGTGCTACAACACACAGCTTCGTATCTACCGGCAGATCAAACTGTTCTGCCTCGGCATATTCTTCAATCACGGTATAACACTGTGGAAGCCTTTCACCACCGTTTTCGTTCCTAACTTCTAAATCCGAGGACTTACACCAGCCTATAATCCCTTGTATTTCCGGATGTGAGCCCTTGCCAATAATTACGATATGTCTTCCTTTTAACGATTGCTCTCTGACTATTTTATGGATTTTTAATACATAGGGACAGGTAGCATCAATGATTTTATTTCCGTAGGTTCTCATCTTCTCATAGATGTCTTCGGAAATTCCGTGGGAACGTATGATTATTGTTCCCTTAGGTAGATCTTTTAATTCTTCCAGGTCCTGTATAGAACGGACACCTTGTTTTTCCAGATCCAAGGTCACTGCTTCATTATGAATGATCGGTCCGTAGGTATAGACCGGAGCATCCTTGGCTGCTTCCTCATATACCATATTAATTGCCCGCTGTACCCCAAAGCAAAAGCCGGCGCAATCTGCAACCCTTATGTTCAAGCAATCCAACTCCTTACTTCATATTCACAGCTGCTCATTTCTATTCTTGTACCTTTTGAAAATACATTAAAATCCTTTGAACCACTTCCTCAATCGGCATATCGGAGCTGTCAAGATAGATCGCATCCGCTGCTTGCTTTAGGGGAGCAAATTCCCTGGTCATATCCCTATGATCCCGTTCACGGATGTCCTGCTCTATCTCTATCATATCGGCAGCTACACC
This sequence comes from Bacillota bacterium, assembly GCA_023435645.1. Classification (GTDB taxonomy): domain Bacteria; phylum Bacillota; class Clostridia; order Lachnospirales; family Lachnospiraceae; genus Mobilitalea. Next base: position 9,237 of record JAEYRK010000044.1, on the reverse strand, counting down.
CTTAAGCTTTAGCTCCTCATACCTTCTTCTGGCACGTTCCTTTGTGCTGGCAGTCAAATAAATCTTTAAATCAGCCTCAGGAAGAACATAGGAACCGATATCCCTGCCGTCCATGACAACATTCTCCCTCTTCGCCAGATTCTGCTGCAGCTCCACGAGCTTTAGCCGAACAGCCTTATTCACTGAGCTGGCACTGGCCATATTACCGACCTCCTCGGTGCGAATCAGAGCGTTTACATTCTCACCGTTAAGAATAACCAGCTGCTCTCCATCCTTATATTCAATGGTTACATCCACATGGCTGCAGGCCTCTTCAATTCTAGCACTGTCAGTAGGAGCAATGTTGCTCCTGAGAAAATACAAGCCCATGGCACGGTACATGGCCCCCGTATCCACATAGATAAAATTAAGTTCCTTTGCCACCCTCTTTGCTATGGTACTTTTCCCCGCACCGGCAGGCCCATCTATTGCAATACTGTAATAATTCATAAGCTACCTCAACTATGTTAAATATGATAAATCCTCTTGGAAGCGAGCGCTATGTTCGCAATTTACAGGCTTTTTCCTGCCAGATAGGCCGTGGACCAGGCAATCTGCAAATTAAAGCCGCCTGTCAGAGCATCCAGGTCAAGGACCTCCCCAACAAAATAAACATTGGAGGCAAGCTTGCTTTCCATCGTGGAGGGATTGATTTCCTTCACATTAATCCCGCCCCTGGTGATTACTGCCTGATTGTAATCACTGACTCCGGTGATATGAAAGGTAAGCTTCTTTAGCAACCGAACCAATCGAAGTCGTTCTTCCTTTGTAATAGAATTCACTTGCTTCTCCGGATCAATTAGGCATAGACGAATAATAACATCAATTAGTTTATTTGGCAATAGCTGGTCCAAGGAATTCTTAAATTGTTTATTCTTATATTGTTCGAAATCTCTTAGAATTCTTGCATCCAGCTGCTCCTCTGATAAAGCCGGTTTTAGGTCAATGCTTAAGGAAAGCTTCTCCTTCTTTCTCAGGTAATCAATCATATAACTGCTGCTGCTGAGGATAACGGGACCACTGATCCCAAAGTGGGTGAATAATAGCTCTCCTAAATCCCGATAGATCTGTCTTTCGCCGGAGAAGACGGCAATTTCAATGTTCCTTAGGGATAAGCCCATCAGTTCCTTCACATAGGACTCCGCCACATGAAGCGGCACCAGGGAAGGGGACAGCTCGGTCACAGTATGTCCGATTGCTCTGGCAAATCGATATCCATCACCGGTGGAGCCGGTCAGGGGATAGGATTTTCCTCCCGTTGCAATGATGATTTTATCAGCTGTCAATAGCTCCTCCCTGTTCTTTAATTTAATTCCATAAAAGGAGCCCTCCTTTAGCACCAGTTCACTGACCTCGCTATGATACTGAATCGTAACCCCTAACCGATGAAGCTCCTGCTTTAGGGCAGAGATGACATCGGAGGATTTGTCAGAAGCCGGAAAGGCCCGGTTTCCCCGTTCAATTTTAACGGGCATTCCCAGTTTCTCAAAAAAATCTATGGTGTCATAATTATTAAAGAGACTGAAGGAACGGTATAAAAACTTCGGATTCGTCACAACATGATCAAAGAAGGTATCCCTATCACAGGCATTCGTAAGATTACATCTGCCTTTACCGGTAATGAATAACTTCTTACCCAGCTTTTCATTTTTTTCAAACAATGTAACCTGACTGCCATTTTCGGCAGCTGCTATGGCAGCCATCATTCCTGAAGCGCCGCCGCCAACCACAAAGACCTTACTCATACCCTTATACCACCTGCTTCTATCAGAGCATTTATTTCTTCTGATGATGAATGATAAACTATTTATTTCTTATTATCCCGGTATCTCTGTACTTTATCACAGATCCCGGATGAATGCCAGGGCTTTCAGCAAAGCCTATGTAACGCTGAAGGGATCACATATCAGAGAAAAAATCAGGTAATTGACGGATGCTTTAAAAAACACCGCAATTACCTGATATAGAAATTTCCTGTCACTGTACGAAAGACTAATCTAGGATTAACCTAACATCAGATCAGTCTACCAGATAAACCTCATCAATTCCAAGCTCTATATGACCGCTGTTATATGCCTCTCCTTCTACGCGGTAAATCACTTTGTTAAAGTCATCCAGGTTTTCCACCAAGCTCTGTGCGATTGCATCAAGTATTGCTGCTTCATATCCTGTACCCACATTAGACAGAGGTGCCTTATCCGCATAAAAGCTAACGATAACAGCGGTGTTCTCCGTCGTAACACTCTCAATACCAATCATCAGGGAATTCTCTGCCATTGCCTCCTTCACTGTCTCTACGATCAGCTGTGGGGTTATTTCCGAATCCTGCGGAACTGACGCTATGACTGCCTCCACCTTTGCTTCGGAGTTTACAGTATAAACAACTAATTCAATATTTGCTGCAGGTTGAATTACGATCGGTGTCGGGGTGAGGAGTTCCTTGTTATCGGTGCCTGCTTCCACCGGGTTATTATCCTTCTTTATTTCCTTATCAGAAGGATCCTTCTGATCATTTTCCTCGCTTTGCTTTGTTTGCTGATTGTTTGTACTGCTTGAATCTGTGTCCTTATAGGTAATTAACCTTATATTCTTACATCCAAACAACACTAGACAGCATAATAGTATTGTAATCATGAGATATTTCTTATTGTATCGCTTCATAATAACCTCCATGCTGCCTTCGGGCAGCTCATAGCATAAGCAAAAACTTCAATAAAAAACTTTCATCGATTACAAAATATCATGTAACTGTGTCATTTCTATGGTATTATTCAAAACTTATCCAAGGAAAAGCATTAAATTTTCGTGAAATCAATGATACTAATCCTTAATATATTCTAAAATACATCTCCGTAGGAGATCCAGGGCATAAATAACACTCTGTTCTCTGATCTTCTGACGGTTGCCCCGGAATCTGCATTCCTTCACGGTAACCTTTCCCTTTACATGGCAGGCGATATAGACTAATCCAACAGGTTTATTTGCATTACCTCCACCCGGCCCTGCAATCCCGGTAACAGCTAATGAAGCATCGCTGCCGGTTGTACGGGAGGCTCCCTCTGCCATTTCCCTAGCCGTCTGTTCACTGACTGCTCCATGAAGCTCCAGAGTATCCCGGTTTACATTAAGGTATCTGCACTTTGCTTCGTTGGAATAGGTAATAAAGCCCTCCCGCAGAATCTCAGAGGCACCGGGTACATTGACTAATCTTCCGGTCAATAAGCCTCCGGTACAGGACTCTGCTGTAGTTAACATGAGTCCGTGCTCAATAAGCAGCCTTACTACAACTTCCTCAAGGCTTATTTCCTCCTCCTCAGTATAGATGCTATCACCGAATCTATGGTAGAGCTCTTTCAGCAAAGGGGCAATCTTTGTCATGGCTGCTTCCTTCGTTGCGGCGGAGGCTGTTACTCTAAAATGCACCTCTCCGCTTTTGGCATAAGGTGCGATCGTAGGATTACTCTGGCCACTGATCAGGTCTATCAGCATTGTCTCTGCACGGCTTTCTCCAATTCCGCAAACTTTAATCATCTTCGTTACAAAAAATTGATTCTGAAGCTTTTTTAAATAAGGAAGCATTCCCTGCTCGAACATCGGAATCATCTCAGAGGGAGGGCCCGGAAGCAGTAGGATTCTTGTACTCGCTTCTTCTACGATATATCCCGGTGCCGTTCCGTTTTCATTGTCTATCACAATGCTATGCTCAATCATCAATGCCTGCTTCCAATTATTCTCGGTAATTTTTGTCAGTCCGTCCGAGGCTTGATTGCTACCTGGCTTGTTTTGCTGCCGATTGAAATATTCCAGGATTCTATCTCTGGAACGCTCATCCATCAATAGCTTCCTGCCAAGGAGCTCTGCGACTGTTTCCTTTGTCAGATCGTCCTGCGTCGGCCCAAGTCCACCGGTTAAAATCACGAGGTCCGACCGGGACAGGGCTGTTTTGAGAGCTTCAGACAATCTGTCTGCATTATCGCCCACCGTGATCTGATAATATACAGAAAAGCCCAGCTCAGCACATTTGATCGATAAATAGTTCGCATTTGTATTAAGGATGTTACCAAGCAAAATTTCTGTACCTACACTGATTAGTTCAACTGTCATGGTGCTTACTTCCTTCCGTATCAATGCTTCCTTAATGTCTCAGTATCACTCATGGGAAAGGACATCCTTACCATGCCGTAGCGTTACACAAGGGAATGCTTACCTTTCCTCCGGATTCTTAAGTACCTGCCTGTTTTTCACCATATAGTCCACCAGAGATATAATAGTCAGTGCAAGGGCAAGATAAATTGCGACCTGCTCCAAGATATTGATGAAGGTTACATTCAAATCAATAATCAGCATGACACTCATAACGATCTGAACATTCGTCTTAACCTTCCCCCACCAGCTGGCTGCAATGACAATCCCACTGTCCGAGGCAATCAGCCGGAAGCCGCTGATAATAAACTCTCTGGCTATGATTATGATCACGATCCAAGAAGGAAGCAGCCTCAATTCTACAAGGCAGATGAGGGCACTGGATACCAGAAGCTTATCTGCCAGAGGGTCCATAAATTTGCCGAAATTCGTGATCAGATTATTCTTTCTGGCAATATAACCGTCGAGGGCATCGGTCAATGCAGCCAATATGAAAATACCGGCAGCAATATACCTCCCATAGGTAATCTCCGGTATTAGCATAAAGAGTACAAATACCGGTATCATGCATATTCGGACGATTGTGATTTTATTAGGCAGGTTCATACCTATTCACTTCCTTTCTCTATTTCTCCGATCAAATCATAGCCCTTCGCTTGCTTTACCTTAACCTTGACGAGATCCCCCGATAGGAGCTCCTCATCGGCATGGAAAAACAGATAACCGTCCACCTGGGGAGCATCCATATAGGTCCTTCCGATATATACATTTTCTTCATCTGTAATCTTACCTTCAGTTAGGACCTCATAGGTTCTTCCGATTCTTTTCTGTGCTGCAGCAAATACTATGGATTGCTGAAGCTTCATCAGCTCCTTCTGCCTCTGTTTCTTAACCTTGGCAGTAATTTGAGGCTTCAGCTTAGCAGCGGGAGTATTGTCCTCTTTGGAATAAGTGAAAACACCTAGTCTATCGAAGTCCTGCTGTTCTACGAACTCCATCAGTTCTGCATGCTCTTCTTCCGTCTCAGTCGGAAAGCCAGTGATCAAGGTGGTTCTTAATATGATATCGGGTATCTCCATTCGCAGCTTACGAATGATTCCTTCAAGATCTGCCCGGTTTGTTCTTCTTCCCATCAGCTTCAAAATTCGATCAGAGGCATGTTGAATTGGTATATCAAGATAATGGCAAAGCTTTGGTTCCTTCTTTAATACTGCAATTAATTCATCCGTTATTTCCTCCGGATAACAGTATAGAAGCCGGATCCAGGCGATCCCTGGAATTTGAGCCAGCTTGGTTAATAGCTCCGGCAGAGTCTTCCTGCCATAAAGATCTGATCCATAGAGCGTGGTTTCCTGAGCCACCAGAATGAGCTCCTTAATCCCTTGTGCTGACAGATATTCAGCTTCAGAAAGCAAATCCTCCAACGGTATGCTGCGAAAATTCCCTCTGACCTGGGGAATGATACAATAGGTACAATGCTTATCACAGCCCTCGGCAATTTTTAAATAAGCATAATGAGTTCCGGAGGTAAGGATTCGCCCTGTCGCTGCAAGCGGAGGTAGATCTAAAGAATCAAAGCGGGACTTTTTCTGTCCGTTCGATAATTCTTCTACTACCTGAAGGATTCCTGTGAAGCTGGAGGTTCCCAGAAGCGCGTCCACCTCCGGTATCTCTGTCAGAATCTCCTCCTTATAGCGCTCTGCCAGACAGCCTGTTACAATCAAAGCACTACAGCTGCCCCTTTTTTTATATTCAGCCATCTCCAGGATGGTATTGATGCTCTCCTGTTTCGCATCATGGATGAAGCAGCAGGTATTGATGATAATAATATCTGCTTTCTCTTCCTCCTGTGTGATCCGATGTCCATTCCTATGCAATATACCCAGCATGTTTTCACTGTCTACCAGGTTCTTATCGCAACCCAGTGATACAAAAAATATGTTCATAATATAACCGATCTCCTTATGTTCTAGTCCTCGCAGGTTCCATTGTGTAAAGCTACAAGTTTTATCATCCTTCTTATTGTAGCAGTTCACTGAAAAAAAGAAAACCCTTTTTCATATAATCCTTAGCTGCCTGTGAAGTTGGTGTTACTTCCCGGACGCTGCAGCCCTTCTGTTGCGGATCACTAGATATAGGACCATGATCAGGATGATTAGGAGAATGATAACGATACAGATTAGGTAGATCATCGAAGAATCTGATGTATCCCTTGTCTGATTTAATGTCGGGAGCTGTTCTGTCGTTCCAGGAGCTGATACCGGTAGAGTCTCTTCGGGAGCTACTTCCCCTTCCTGCAAGACTTCAAATATGGGAGTTAATGCTATCTCCGAGCCCTTAGTAGCGAGAAGAGATGCATCCAGGATGGCCTCCGTACTGTCAGAGGCTCCCTTCCAGCCAACAAACCGATATCCCTTAGAAGGTATTGCTGTTAACATCGTAGGTATTTCTGCGAAATAGGATTTCCTCCAGACACCGTCCTTCACTCCCTTGGCGTTAGAATCAATAATAACCGTATTTACAAGGACTGTACCAGGAAGGGGCTTACCCTCAGACATAAGCTCAAGATTCAGAACAAATTGCTTGTCCAGATTGAACTTTTTGGCCAAAAAATTCTTAGATATTTTTTCTCTTTTATTGATGAATTCCTTTACCGTATCGATATTCTTCATCCAATCATGCAATAGTCCGTAACGCAACCGGAATTCCTCAATAGCACCTTCATAGTTTGCTGCTATCCGATCCACTAATGCATTGACACTATCTGCATCAAAATTCGTATTCAACAGATCCAGATATCTTTGACAAAAATAAAGCTTGAATGTTTCATTTTCCAGCAGCTTTCGAAAAAGGAAGGTTGCACCATCCTGGTACGGCCATTCGGTGCTGCCGGCCTTCATGGCATCGGATAGAGTATCCATATAGTAAGCCCTGCTATTGTACAAACCGAAGCAAAAGTCCGTATCATAGAGGAGGAAGCGGAGTCTTCCATCCAGACCATAGGGTGCATCCGGCCGATATTCGGTCCGTACCCGCCAGGCCTTACAATTATTGCCCGGCCAGTCACGGTTGGCTCCATAAATATTGATAATCTGGTAATCCACATAATTCTCCAGATCAACCCATTGTTTGAGCTGCTCGTAATTTTCCTTGACGGACAAATCCTTCTCCCGGACAAAATCAAGAAGACGCTGGTAGAACTCTAGATCTGAATCCTCACCGTTCGATATTTTGGGTACCTGGGCACCGGTTTCATCGTACTCAAATTCATATATCACTACTTCGCTCTCATCCACATCATAATGGTCTTCTATGTATTTTTCATCCTGTCGTTCCCTGATATTCTGGATTCCGTAAAATTCGCCGTTCAGGAAGGTAATTGCCGGAGCATAGGCCTGCAAATCCAGTGATGTGTTTGTCATGAGTGCCTGTGTCAACACATCACGGAATAGGATTCCATCCCCCGCAGTTCCCTCATTTCCTCCATTTCTCAGGATCAGTCTCTTGAATTTACTGATGGTTTTCCCCTTCTTCTCTCCGCTTTTCACGATGGCAGGGATAACGCTGTCTCCAAAGAAATTATACTCGAATTGATTCTGGAGGTCATATTCCGACCTTGCATAGATTCGGAAGGATTTGAAGGCCCAATCCCTGGTGGCACCTCCATGAAGCCTGATTCCTGCTCCCATAGAGACCTGTAATTTTCCTTCACGGTCAAAATATTCAAAGTGAATGGGCCTTTCCCAGAGTCTGCCCTTATTCCTTAAGTTGTTCGGTGATATAATCCCAATTTGAGCGTCATAGAGATTCTTTTTGTCTGTGACGATAGAGAGTATGGGAAGCTGATATCTGTTAAAGATATTGCTGTCAACAAAATAGGATGCCGTCATTGTCTTACTCTGTAATCCCTCTGCATTGATGGAGATCGCACGAATTACAGTACCGCAGAAATAGTTTGAGGGCTTCTCCCTGACAGGCTGGTAGCCGATACGGATCGGTGAAGTATATTCATAGGTTGTCGTATTACCGGGAACAGGAATACTTCCGTCGACGGTATAATAAATCCTATCCTTGGCATCACCTGCTATGAGCATCAGGTCAAATTCCTCAGTATACAAGCCTGCTGCTACAGAGAAGGATGGCTCCTTTGGCTCCTTCACCAGGGGCTCTGCTCCGGCACTTCCGGTAAATAGAAATAAGAAAAACATCAGGAATATCAACAATAGTGAGGGGGTTTTTACTGTACTCATGGCATCCTCCATTTCATTACTCTGTCAGACAGGCTTATCATTTGAATATTGTGTCACTATTAATCTCTCTGAGCTTTCTAAATTACCTGTTATATTGATAATATTGAGAAGGAATTCCGTCTTCTTCAAATTCTTCAATGAAGTTAAAATGATTTTTTTCAAGAACTCTGATGGAAGGGGTATGGGAGGAGTAAGTAAACGCACCCAGGGTCCTTAATTGAAACCTTTCGGTCACTTCCTCCATAAAAAGCCTTAAGGCTTCCGACGCTATTCCTTTATTCCACTTCTCTGCATCAAAGATACAATAGCTGATCATAGCATTTGGTTCTTCCTGTAGGTCCATACAATAACACCAGATATCGCCAACATAATGACCATCTGCAAGTATAGTTTTCCCATAGCTTGTAGCATCGGGAAGGAGGGTTTTCTCATAATCCTCTAAGGCTTCCTCCAGTGTCTTTGCTTTCTGAGGTAATACCCTGCGTATTTCCTCACTGTTGGCTTTATCAAAATAGATTGCTACTGTTTCCGCTGTTCTTCTTCCCAGTTCTATCTTCATCTTTCGTTCCCTTTCGCTTCATTTGATCCATCATTTATATCAAATCCATTTACTTCTTCTGCATTAGGGTAGCTTCCACACAATTATGCATCAGCATCGCAACGGTCATTAATCCGACTCCACCGGGTACCGGAGTGATTGCACTTACGACGGGGAATACATCCTCGTAATCCACATCCCCACAAAGCTTATGATTTTCATCCCTGTTCATGCCGACATCGATGATAACTGCACCTTCCTTCACGT
>JAEYRK010000011.1 GCA_023435645.1 Bacillota bacterium | reverse complement strand
CCGGAGACAGGGGATCACTACCCGGTTGCTGAAGAAGCTGGTAGAGGATGCCAGAGAAAGAAACGTTGGGAAGCTTTATCTGACTGCCACGGATATGGGAAAGCCGGTGTACGAAAAATTAGGCTTCGAGATCCTGATGAAGGATATGGTATATAAGATTAGTGAATGATATAACAAGATACAATGATGCACTGAAACGAAATGATATGACAGGCAGAATGGAGAGTTTATGGCGGGACTTGCAGTTCATTTGATTATAGCCAGAGAATTGCATAAGTTGTTACCCGAGGGTACGATACTAAATTTAGGACAGTTTTATGCCGGATCGATTGCTCCGGATGCTGTCCATGCCAGAGTGAATTATGCGAGGTCGGATAAGAAGCGTACCCACCTGCGTGAGGATATCCCGGATAAGGATTTTATCAATGAGCCTTTTCTGAGCCTGTTCCGACAGAGAGTTGCAGAGTATATCCTACAGCACAGGGACGGAGAGGACGGTCTTCTGGATGTGCACCGTGGCTATGTGGTTCACCTGCTGACCGATGAGCTTTACCTTCTGACCCTGCGTCAGGAATTTGTAATAAGCATGGAGAAGCTGGGGATAACCCAGTCCGACAAGGAGTTTTTCCTCAGAGTCATTACCGATATGAACCGGAACGATTTTCTTCTGCTATACCATGATAGGGAGATGGAGGAGATCAGGTATCAGTTGGAACAGGTGGAACCCTTCGCAGTAGAACCTATGCTCAGTGAGGCAGAGGTGAGCGACAGCCGCAGTTGGGTGATCAACCGATTCTTTTATGAGGAGTATGAGCTTCAGGAACCGGTAACGATCAGCTTTCAGAGAACGAAGGAATTTGTCCGTATGGCAGCAGAGGATATCAAAAGCAGGCTGTCCGAGGGCGGAAGCCTGCCTAGGATGTTCTAAGTATTAAATTTATTCCGTAATCTCTATATAGTTTCCATCCGGATCCAGGATGCCGCTTTCGTAGTAACCATCCCCTGTCACTCTGGGTCTGCTTACTACGGGATACCCATCCTGCTCCAGTCTCTCTGTCAGAGAATTCACGAGATCACGGCTTCCCAAACTGAATGCCAGGTGAGAATAGCCTGCAATATTACCGAAGTCCGGGGCTTCCTTCGAAAGCAGCTCCGGTCTGGTCATCAGCTCCAGCCTGGCACCATCCTCAAAGGTCAGGAAGTAGGAACGAAATCCGTTCTTCTCATTGTGATAACCCACGTTACTGATTGCTTTAAAATAAGTGATATAGAATTGTCTCATCCGTTCCAAATCTCCGGTATAGATAGCGATATGTTCAATTCTCATTTTTATCCCTCTCTTATATAATTTTAATTGCATAACTCTCGTTTACTTACTTCTTCAGTTCCTTCTCCATGACGTAATAGCATAGAATTCTGTGGTTTTCCACCTCATGTTTAAGACTATTTTATGTATTGTTTCTGTATCTGCCGAAACAGCTTTTCTGATCAGCATCTCTTATATCCCCCTAACATGTCCGGATACTTCTTTACGTAGATCTTTTTTACTATAGCCATGTTTTTCCCATGTGTAGATTTCCCAAATTATATCACCATAAGCATAGGGTTGTAAAGAAGAGCGCATTGAATTTTAGGCATAAGATTAAATTATATCACTCATAATCAATATTGATTTTACTTATGTAGAATTTTCAATTATGCTAGAAAAGGATTTTGAATCATATTTACAGAGAAGCGTTGTCCATTGAGCTTCAGGAGGAGGATATTATGGTAAAGGCCATTGTTGGTGCAAATTGGGGTGACGAGGGGAAAGGAAAAATCACCGATATGTTAGGTAAGGAAGCGGATATTATCGTACGCTTTCAGGGAGGAAGCAATGCGGGCCATACAATAATTAATGATTATGGTAAGTTTGCACTCCACCTGTTACCGTCAGGAGTATTCTATAAGCATACCACCTGTGTGATCGGTAATGGAGTGGCACTTAATATTCCCTACCTGTTTAATGAAATCAAATCATTGGTGGACCGTGGGGTTCCGATGCCAAATATTAAGGTTTCGGATCGTACGCAGATCATGATGCCCTACCATATTCTATTTGATCAATATGAGGAAGAAAGATTGGGCGGGAAATCCTTCGGCTCCACGAAGTCGGGAATCGCACCGTTCTATTCAGATAAATACGCTAAAATCGGTTTCCAGGTCTCTGAATTATTTGATGAGGAAGTCTTAAGAGAGAAGATTAATAGAGTCTGCGAATATAAGAATGTTCTTCTGGAGCATCTGTATCATAAGCCGGCAATCAATTGTGATGAGCTTTTTGAAACAATGTTAAGTTACAAGAAGATGGTAGAGCCATATGTTTGTGATGTTTCCGCCTTCCTGCAGGAAGCGATCAAAGAGGGAAGAAATATCCTTCTGGAAGGTCAGCTGGGGGCCTTAAAGGATCCGGATTTCGGAATCTATCCGATGGTTACCTCCTCCTCCACCTTAGCAGCCTATGGTGCAATCGGTGCCGGTATCCCTCCTTATGAGATCAAGGATATCGTTACGGTGGTTAAGGCCTATTCCAGTGCTGTCGGAGCCGGAGAATTTGTCAGCGAAATCTTCGGTGAGGAAGCAAATGAACTCAGAAGAAGAGGCGGAGACGCGGGAGAATACGGAGCAACGACCGGAAGACCGAGGCGTATGGGATGGTTTGATGCTGTTGCTACCAGATATGGCTGCAGGATGCAGGGAGCAACCGAGGTCGCCCTTACGGTACTGGATGTCCTTGGCTACCTGGATGTGCTGCCGATCTGTGTCGGCTATGAG
>JAEYRK010000084.1 GCA_023435645.1 Bacillota bacterium | reverse complement strand
TTCTCCACTTTTTGTATAACCGGTATCTTAAAATGCAGTCCTGCCGTACTTACTGTCTTCGCTTGCCCGAAGGTAGTGACAACTGCCTGCTCCTGCTCCTTAATCGTATAGAAGGAGCCAAAAAACAAAACTGCTGCAATTACTGCAATGATCAGGAGAAAAAATACATTTCTAAACCTCTTGAGAAATGATTTGAAGTCTACTCCTGATGGAAAATCATAAATTTTTCCCGACATTTCTTATCCTCTTCCTTTCCTTTACTTCCTGATCTGACCGTTTCCGAATATGATGTATTTGGTCGTGGTCAATTCCTTAATCCCCATAGGTCCCCTCGCATGAAGCTTCTGATTACTAATGCCGATTTCTGCCCCCATTCCGAATTCACTTCCGTCGGTAAACCGGGTTGAAGCATTAACATAGACTGCTGCAGCATCAATTTCATTCAGGAATTTCATCGCATGGTCATAGTCCTTTGTTACGATGGCATCCGAGTGCTTTGTATTGTAATGATTGATGTGGGCAATTGCCTCCTCAATACTATCCACTACCTTAAGAGATATGATTTTATCCAGATATTCCTTACCAAAGTCCTCCTCGGTGGCAGGAATACATCCCCCTGCGATTGCTCTGCCCCGCTCATCGGCACGGATCTCTATCTCCTTAGCATGGAGTCTGTCATACAACAGAGGAATGAATTCCCTGCTGACCTTTTGATGGATGACCAGGGACTCACAGGTATTACATACACCGAGCCTCTGGGTCTTGGCATTGTCAATTATATCAAGCGCCATATCAAAGTCAGCATATTCATCCACATATACATGACAATTGCCGATTCCTGTTTCAATCACAGGTATGGTGCTGTTCTCAACTACGGATTTGATGAGGCCCTCACCTCCTCTGGGTATCAGGACATCAATGTAGTCATTCAGCTTCATCATCCGATTGACTGTTTCTCTTCTGGTATCCTCAATCAGCTGCAGGGCATCCTCAGAGAAGCCTGCGTCCGATAGGCCCTTTCTCAGGGCTTTTACGATTGCAATATTGGATTCGATCGCATCACTTCCGCCCCTTAAAATCACCGCATTGCCTGCCTTAAAGCATAAAGCAAAGGCGTCCGAGGTTACATTTGGACGGGATTCGTAGATGATGCCGATCACCCCCAGGGGAACTCGCTTCTGTCCAATCGTAAGTCCATTGGGACGAACCTGCATGGATAATACCTCACCGATCGGATCCTTTAGTGCGCAGACCTCCAATATTCCATCCGCCATGGCTTGTATTCTGGAAGGATTCAGGCGTAGTCTGTCAATTAGAGAAGCCTTGACTCCATTCTGTTCTGATTTCTTGACATCCTTCTCATTTACAGCCAGAATTTCCTCTGTTGAAGCCAATAATGCGGCCGCACAGGATCTTAAGGCAGTATTCTTCTCTTCCTGCAAAAGCAAACCTAATTTGCTTGCGGACTCTTTGGCCCGGCTGCCGATCTCTTCTAAACTGATCATTTGACTCTCCTCCTTACTTTCATACTTCTTACTTACTTTCTATCAAACATCATATTATTCAACTTTGTAATAGCAATGAATAACCTTCCATGGGAACTCAGAAGTGTTTCATAACTCCACCGCACTACTCAGCCTAAGGACCTTCCTCCGACCGAGACTTCTAAGAACGGCAGGTGAGAAATTCTCCGGGTGTAATGATATAATCCATCCTGATATCATGCTCCTCAGCAGGTACTCTCTCCTGTATCTGAAAATCATAGGCCAGTGCCACCTTGATAAAATGATCACCGCCATATTTTGTTAGGAAACGGTCATAATAGCCGGCACCATACCCAAGTCTGTTCCCCTTGAGATCAAAGGCAAGCCCCGGAAGAAGCATCAGCCTTCGTGGTGACTGTAAAGCAGAAGCTCCGACTCCTTCCTCGGAAATCACAGGCTCCTTCCTTGCTTCACCATATGGAATAAGCTCCCGTCCCTCCGGTTCAGGAACACCGAAATTGCTTTCTTTCAAAGTACTTGCTTCAGTGATTTGGTAGAAGTTCATATTCCTTCCTTCCACCCTAGGAACATATACGGCTTTCGGGTTACCCCAGCAGCCGGAAAGAGCCTCCTTCACGAGCCTCCGGGTGTCCACCTCTGAACCAAAGGACAGATAGGTGAACAGCTCTACACAGGATAACCAGAGGTCCAACCCTGTCAGCCTTTGTAGGATTTCCTCTGCGGCTCTGTGTTGCTCCGCTGTAGGAAGATTATTCCTCTGTTCTTTCATTTTCTGCCTTAGCCCTGTCTTCGTCATGCTGATTCCTCTAGATTCTTCTATTTATTGATCCTCTTCCCGGGAGCCCAGCTCCATATTCATATCCCTCAGATCCTTCGCTTTCGTCAGAGAGCCATCCGGATTAACAAAGGATACCTGATCCAGGGTTCCGCGCATATTCCTTCGAATGGCCGCGATATAGTCCGCCCTTAGTTTCTTCTGCTCCTCCTTCTCCTCCTCCGTTAGACCTTCCTTCTGTGATTTATGGTAAAGCTCATTGATTCTCTCTATCTGTAACTGATCCATTTGTAATCCTTTCCGCTTGTGCAATGTTGTCTTACCCTGTATCCGCCTTAGTTTGAATATTGATTTGTCTTGATATAATCCAGTAAATTAAAATCTTTCGCCTTATGGGCTGTGAACAGGGTTCCGACCGTTTTCCCTTCCAATACATAATGAATATTTCTTACATTCTCTCCGTTGGTAATCACCATGTCCGCTCCGGAATTGGTTGCTATTTTGGCAGCTGACACCTTGGTTGCCATGCCACCGGTCCCTAAGCTACCGCCTGTGGAGCTCTTAGCCATATGACACAGGTCCTCTCCGATTTCATTCACGACAGGGACCAGGGCTGCATCCTTATTCTGATGGGGATCATCCGTATAAAGTCCGTCGATATCGGATAATAGAATTAGGAGATCTCCTTCCACCAAAGCGGTTACAATAGCGGATAGGGTGTCATTGTCACCGAAATCCAGCTCATCCGTGGATACCGTATCATTCTCATTCACAATCGGAATTACTCCCATGTGAAAGAGCTCCTGGAAGGTGTTCTGAGCATTCTGCCTGCTGATATCATTGATCATCGTATACTTCGTCATCAGAATCTGTGCCGCCATCTGATTATATTCTGCGAATAATTTCTGATATACCATCATCAGCCTTGCCTGGCCTACTGCGGCACATGCCTGCTTAATGGAGCGTTCTGTCGGTTTTGTTGCCAGACCCAGTGCTTTTCTGCCTACTGCAATGGCACCTGAGGTCACCAGGATGACCTCCTTGCCCTGATTTCTGATATCCGTCAGGATTCTGACTAACCGTTCCATCTTCTCCAGATTCAGATTCCCTGTCTCCGTATGGGTAAGGGATGATGAACCTATCTTTACTACAATCCTTTTCTTGTCCTTCAGACATTCTCTGTCCTGCATACTAATCCTCCATGCCTCCCTATGACACCTAAAATAGCTTTTAATCACAATGAATTCTATTCCTATCACATATCCTTATCATTATAGGGGACGGTAGACCTGGGCAATTGCTTCAAATACCTTCATACCGTCCATGGCTGCGGAGGTAATGCCTCCAGCATAGCCAGCTCCTTCACCACAGGGATAAATCCCGTGAATATTACTCTCATATCCTTCATTTCTGTGGATTCTCACCGGAGAAGAGGTTCTTGACTCAACACCGGATAAAATCGCTTCCTCATCGGCAAAGCCCTTGATTTTTTGATCGAAGGCCAGAATTCCTTCTGTTATGGCATCCATTACAAATTCCGGTAGGCAGGGGCTCAGATTTGTCAATCGGTATTCCCCTCGAAGATTTGGTTTAATACCCCCTATTGTAACACTCTCTCTTCCTCTTAACAAGTCACCAAATAGCTGTATCGGAACCTTACCTCTGCCGGCTTGATATCCAAGGGCTTCCCATTTCCTCTGGAAGGTGATACCGCTTAAGGGATCACTGTTTCCGAAGTCCTCCGGTCCTACGGTAACCACAATGGCGCTGTTGGCATTTTCCTCATCCCTGGCATAATTGCTCATACCGTTGACCACAATGTGATCCTTCTCTGAGGAGGAATTGACGACAAAGCCTCCGGGACACATGCAGAAGGAATAGACGCCTCTTCCTGATTTCGTCTGATGGGTCAGCTTATAATCGGCGGGCGGCAGACGAAGGTAGGCATCCCCGTACTGGCTATGGCTGATTTTGCTTTGTTTATGCTCAATTCTAAGCCCGATTGCAAAGGGCTTCGGTGACAGCTGCAAGCCCCTTTGAAGGAACATTGCAAAGGTGTCTCTGGCACTGTGGCCGATGGCCGGTATCAGCACCTCACAAGGAATTCGTTCCTGATGATTCAGTTCGATTTGTACTAATTTGCCATGTTCAATCACCAGGTCGGTTAGCTTTGTTCCAAACCGAACCTGTCCATCCATACGAAGAATCTCATTTCTCATATTTTCCACAACGAGACGCAGCCGATCCGTACCAATATGGGGCTTATTTAGATATAGGATTTCCGAAGCAGCTCCATACTCTGCGAAGGTCTCCATTACAAAGGGGTAACGGTTGGTGACATCCTTCACCATAGTATTTAGCTTTCCATCTGAGAAGGTTCCTGCACCACCCTCTCCAAATTGTACATTGCATTCCGGATCCAGAGGCTTTCCGGACCAGTAGCTCTCTACTGCCTCCACCCTTCGACTTACCTCATAGCCCCGCTCTATCACCAAGGGTTGATATCCGTTCTTTGCCAGTAGGTAGGCAGAGAAGAGTCCGGCAGGCCCGCTTCCTACAATGACCGGTGGATGCTTTAAGGCCTTATCTCCCCTCGGTTGATAATCATACCTGGCTTCCCCAGACAGAGTGATATTTACATTCCTTAAACGCTCCAGGATCTGCGGTTCGCTTTCCTTATGTCCATCCGTTAGGCTGATATCCACTGTATAGATAAACTTGATCTCATTCTTTTTCCTGGCATCGATGGACTTCCTAATGATTGTAAGCTTCTTTATTTTATGTCCGGGGACTTTGAGCATTTTCGCTGCAGCCTCCAGCAGCTCTTCCTCCCTGTGCCCAATCGGCAGCTTAATCTGTGATAACCGAATCATGTGGTCCATCCTTCCTGTGGTTTGAAGCCTTATCTATATGATTGCTTTCAGAGTTTGTTATTCAAAATGATCCATTGGGTTACTTACTGTCAGCAGCTGAGCTTCCTGCCAGATAGCCTGAGCTCCAGGCCCACTGAAGATTATAGCCTCCGCAGGTGCCATCCACATCTAATAGCTCACCGCAAAGATACAGATTCCTGATGAGCTTTGATTCCATCGTGGCAGAATTCACCTCCTTTGTGGAGATACCTCCTGCACATACCTGTGCATTCTCAAAGGAATTCGTATCATTGATTCTGAGTTTAAATTCCTTGATCTGTGAGATTAAGAGCTCAATTTCTTTCTTCCTAATTCCTCTCGGGCTTTGATAGGGATCCAAACCGGCTTCCTTAAGCATGCTATAGGACAGCTTATGGTGAAAGAGTCCGATCATCATCTCCTCCAGATTTTTACCCTCAGAGTGACGAAGTCTCTCCTCCAGATGCTCTCTGACACTCTTTCTGTCAAAGGAGGGGAGAAAATCCAAAAATAGATGAACTGCTTTCCTCTGATCCAAAGCCTTCGCCACATATCGGCTCAGCTGTAGGATTGGAATTCCTGAGATGCCGTAGTCGGTGAATATCAGCTCTCCCTCCTCCTCTGACAGTCTTCCTGCTTCGGAATAAGCGGTCACCTTACCCATGATTCTGACTCCTGAGAGAGTTCTTATGAATCTATCAGGGGATTTAAGTTGTACCAGAGCCGGTAGTGGTTTGATCAGGCGATGGCCCAAATCTTCTGCGAGGGAATAGCCGCTCCCATCGGAGCCAAGCTTAGGTGAGGCACAGCCCCCTGTGGCCAAAATCACCCTTTTCGCCTTATAATTACACTTTTCCCCCGATTCAGACAGCCTTTCGGTAAGAACCAAAAAGCATTCCTTGTCTCCTGAATACCTAGCAGCCTTCTTCTTAATCCCTGATCCGGTCAATATGGTTCCCTCCGGCGGTCGTATGTCAGTCACCTTTTCCTCATATACCAACTGCACCCCCAGCCGTTTACATTCCAACAGTAATACCTGTTGGACACTGGCGGCTTGCCAGGAATTCGGATAGAGATAACCGTCACGATCCCTGGGGAGAATTCCTAAATCACGAAAAAAACGAAGGGTCATTTGAACATCAAATGCTTCCAGAACCTTCGGGGCAAAGGAAGGCTCCTCAGACCGATAGCACTCTGGTGTTTGCATAAGATTAGAGAAATTGCATTTTCCGTTACCGGTTGCCAACAGCTTCTTCCCTGCTTTATCCTTGTGCTCGATGACTAAGACCCTGCTTCCCTTCCCGGCTGCTGCTATGGCAGCCATCAGTCCCGAGGCTCCTGCCCCGATAATGATGATATCCTGTTCCAATGTAGTCCCTCCCGGATCAAACCCTTTTCATTTGTTCCATTATATTTGACCCATGATCTTAATTCAAGTATTTAATGAAATTTTAACCTAAGCCAAAAGGGCTGTTGAAATCCCTCCGGTCTGATCCTATCGTCCGGGTTTGAGATTCAACAGCCCATATCATATGATATCCCTAATCGCATAGAAGCTCCTAGCTATGGAGCAGAAATTTGATCTTTAGCTGGAGTAGCTCTCCAGTAGGGCATATAGCTCCTCTATATTATTCACATAGATTCCCATGCTTAAGGCAATCCGGTCCTTCTCCGGGAGGTTCCTAGCCTCAATGCTGGTATATTCATATACCGATTTTAAATCACTGTTATAAACGACTACAAATCCGTTTTTTACCGCCACATAGAACCGATAGGGTACCGTATCCTCATTATAGGTCTTTTTCATTCGTACCTCCGTATCCGAGAAGCTGGTCAGCTCATAGGAAATCAATCCCTTATTATATTCGGATAGGGGCAGATCCTTCATATAGTTCGTCAGATACTCCTCCACCTGTTCCTTCGTCAGCCCGACCAGATGCCCTGGCATATTCAGGCTCTCCGATTCCAGAGTACCGGTCTTCTGATTCATTATCTCAAGAACATAGTTCGTAGAAGGTAGAATTGTCTTCTTTGCCTGTGCAGCCGCTTCTACTGCATCCTCCGCTGAGGCTTCTCCTTCAATTGTTGGCAGGACCGCTTCCAATAATGAATGTAATTCCTCCTTGCGCTCCACGGCCCGTCTATTGAAGTTCTTCAGCGCATGCTGATAGCTGAGATAATAGCAGGTGCTGAACATAAATGCCAGGCTCATAAAACTTAAGAGATAAACATATGCCTTTTTTAGTTTCATGCGAAACCACTCCTTTGGCATATATTATTCTCATTATTTTACTATTTTATTCAATTCTGCCACTTCTGTACATCACCATTATCCTTGATCGCTACAGTAAATGAAGCTTCTGCAGTATTCTTACAATGGAATCGCCCTTAGGAATATGAAGCAGCTCCTCCTCATCCACACCCTTCATAAAGATTAACAATGCAAAATATATAATGATTGCAAGTACTAATGAGGTCAGAGTGGCTATTGTATTGCTTTTGGTCAGTTGAAGCAGCCCCAGATAGGTAAAGTGGGTAATCACTCCCATGAGGCACGCGCTGATTGTCGGGATCAGAAAGGTCTTCGTAATTTCCTGCTTATAGGATAAGTATTTCTCGATCGCAATCCAGTTCAGGATGCTAACCACCAGAGCAAAGGCGACATTACCAATCACCAATGAATAAGTACTTAAGGGGGTGAACCATAACAGCAGGAATACCAATAACACGTGTAGCCCTAGGGAAATTGCTGAATTGATCACAGGAATCCTCAGCTTGTTAATCCCCTGAAGGATGGCTGTGGAGACCGTGGACAGGGAATAGAATACAATGGAAACCGAGCCAAGTCTCAGGAAATTAGCTTCCAGCTGATGGGAACCGGGAAATAGCATATTCAGAAGCGGATATGCCAGTACTGCCATTCCGACGGCGGAGGGAATGGCAATGATCATATTGAATTTGATTGCCACATGGGTTTTTCTGCGGATCTCCTTGTCCATGCCCCTTACCTTAGCCGCAGTGATGCTGGTTACTATTGCAGCCCCTATGGCAGAAGCGATAGCCACCGGCACATTAGTCAATAACTTGTATTTGTTGTTATACTTTCCGAGCAGGATACGAATATTCTCATCCGTATAAAGCTTCCCAACAGAAGAGCTAGAGAATACGGACTGATCAAACTGGGTGACCTCCTTGGTCACCATGATCTTACTGAACATGGAATTATCGATAACATCATTAAAATGATATACGGTTTGGCTTAATATAATTGGGGAGATCGTAAGTAACAGGAGCTTAAAGATATCACTATAGGATTCCTGATACTCCGACCGGTCATGTCTCATTTGCTTCTTTAGATAGGGGCGATAAAGAATAAATACAAAAATCAGGAATAAAAGTCCGGTCACCGCACCGACTAAGGTTCCCAGGGTACCTCCGGCAGCACCGTAGGCAGTTACATTTACGGATGCACTGTAATTTTTCATCAGAAAGTAGGCTGCCACTACACTGACAATCGCATTGACCACCTGCTCCAGAACCTGGGAGAAGGCAGTTGGGATCATCGTGTTCTTCCCCTGATAAAAGCCACGGAATACTCCCATCACTGAGAATACGAAGATCGTCGGTGCCAATACCCGAATCGGCAGAACTGCATAGGGGTCCTCATTGACGACAGTGGCAAAGAATTCGGCGCCAAAAAACAGGACGGCTGCTGCAATCAATCCGATGATGATGGAAAATACCAGGGAAAACTGAAAGATCCGATAGGCATTCCTGTGTTCCTTATTGACAGTCCTAGCTGTTACCAGCTTTGAAACTGCCAAGGGCAGCCCATAGGACGATAAAATAAGCGCAAGATTGTAAACTGCAAAAGCGATACTATAACTGCCCATTCCCTCATCTCCGATGATACGGGTCATGGGGATCCGGTAGATTAAGCCAATGATTCTAACCAGCAAGGAGGCTGCTGCTAGGATACTTCCCTGAACCAAAAAATGATTCGATTTTTCATGTGAAGCCATGTGAATTCTCCTTTTTACTCTACCAAAGAAACCTTTGTATTTTTCAGTGACAGGTGTCACAGATTTCCTTCGTATTTTATCTGCTACAGCTGTCACAGATTTCCTTTGTGTTTTATCTGTAACCGATGTCTCAGATTTCTTTTGTATTTATCTGTAACCGATGTCACAGATTTCTTTTGTATTTATCTGTAACCGATGTGATAGATAACCTTCGTTTTTAATTTGCAACCGGTGTGATAGATAACCTTCGTTTTTTATCTGCAACCGGTGTCATAGTTTCCTTCGTATCCTATTTAACTGCTACATCCTTGGCCCTGTCCTTCGGAAACATAGCGATATAGGTTTTACCCGGATTAATTGTCAGCTCATTGCCGGCTTCATCATAATATCGCATGAAGCGGTTGGCCTCCTTCTTCTTCCAGGTGATCGGCACCATCTTACCATTGGTCATATAATAGCCTGTTCCGCTTGCGTCCTCCAGATCCATGGTCTGGTAATCATTCTTATCGATGTCCCATTCCTTCACAAACTGTATGATAATATTTTTGAAGGCCAGCTGCTTGCCGGTATTGGAATCCAAATGAGCTCCGCCGAATTGATAACGGTAATAGAGCTTGTCCGTCGCATTGTATTCAAGATATGGTGAGTTATAGGAGGAAAAATCAATATCAACTCTTGCAGCAGATGATCCTCCGGATAAATCGGTATCCTCCTCATAAAAGCGATAATGTGACTCATAGCCCTCCGGGTGCTCTGTACGATAGCCCTTCTGGCTAATACCTTTTTGAATTTTTTCCAGACTGGTAAAGGCATTATGAGGTGCTTTCATCGAATGATCACGATAGAAAACCGTGGTACCGATTCCCGTCTCCCCATCCAAATTGTCCATTTTCAGCTCCTTAAGCTTAGCGACTGCATACTTTGTCTTACCATAATGGATGTATATCGCATCATATTCATCTGCGATGCTGACAAAATAATGCCTTGAGCTTCTGGTGGAACCGATTCTGTCGCCTTGGAAACTTTCACCGATCCCCAGTAGTCTGGTGATACCTCCCTCTACCAGGGCTTCATATACAATATCTGCCTGACTGATTCCCCATTGATTTTTTACGGTCTTGAAATTACTGAATTGTATTGCATAGGGGCGCTTATTTTCAAGCTCCTCAGGGATCCAGAGTCCCGTCAGACTGCTCCTTATCTCGCCCTCGTGGCCGGCATCAGCTTCCTTCGTGGGTTCCGCTGTAGGTTGCAGGGTGGGGGAAGTATTATCTGTGTTCTTATCCGTTAGGCTATCACCGGTATAATCCTTAATCACCCCATCTCCGTTATGTTCGTTCTTCTTCTTACACCCGATCAGTAATAAGAAGCTGAAAATCAATAGCAAACAGTATAATGCTCTTTTCATTTTATGACCATGCCTTTCCGACGATCGTTTGTCCTTTTTTGTCTGATATCAGTTCCTGCTCTAGCACATACCTACTCTTCCTTTTTTCTTGCCTGTCATATTATTCCCGGCTTTTTGATTTACCATTACTGATATCGTACCCTGTACCATTGATTTCTATGGCTTTATCCAATTCGATTTATCTGGAAATACCCAGTCTTTGAAGGATTTCCTCCTGTTTCATCTCCATGATGCCCCGTTCTTCCTCTTCCATATGGTCATAGCCCATCAGATGAAGCATACTGTGAGCAGTAAGGAAGGCCAGCTCCCGTACCATCGGATGTCCATATTCTTCTGCCTGTTCTAACGCCCGCTCAAGCGATATTACGATATCCCCCAGGATCAATTCTCCTGTTTCCGGATGAAAGTATTCTTCCACTGCCTCCTCCAGGTCTGAAAAATCTCCCGGTGTCGGGTACTCTATTGTCGGGAAGGACAAAACATCCGTAACCGAATCTTTATTTCTGAATTCCCTGTTAATTTCCCTGATCTCCTTATTATCCGTAAGAAGGAGACTAATTTCCGCTTCATAGGGGCAATCCTCATAATTAAGGCATTCCTCCATCACTCGTCTTAATAATTCCTCATAATTAAAATCCAGTGCTACACTGGCCTCATTTTCAATATGAAAGGTCATGAAAGACCCTCCTTTCCCCTACCGGAGGATACCATGCAATGATACCTTCCTGTTGATCCTATATTGAGCTATTCATTGAATATCCCGCAGAAGCTATTCTATGGAGTTCTGAAATTCCTTCCGGTAAAACTCCTTCAAAACCTTGTAATCCTTAAGGGATAAGCCGGATTCGTCAAAGGTTCCTTTGTCCATTCTCATCTGGAATATATTTTCAACTATTTTATCCACAGTAAATTTTTTATCCTCTGTTTTTCTTATGTACTCTATCGTTGCTAAAACCGTGTCCGTCAGCATCACAATGGCAGCCTCCACGGAGGTGGGCTTCTCATGCTTGATATTATGCTGTCGTATAATTGAAATCAGCTCCCTTGGGAAGGAATACTCCTCAGCTATACTTAAGCCCTCCAGGATATAATCTCTACCCCTCAGCTTACCGATTTCATGATAATAGCCACCTGTCCTGGCAAGCAGCTCATCTGCACCGATCTGTACAGCAGCCCGTCCTGAGATATCACCAATCAGAAGGGAATGCTCGTAAACAGCTTTGTTCTGCTCCTTTAGACTCTGCAACAGGCTATTATCCGGATTTGCTAACAGTTCGCAGCTTGTCCTTAACCCTCGGCGGTATGCAGACAGGGACTGTTCCTCCTGGTGCGTTGAATGGATTGTTCTATGCTCTGTGGAGTCCTCATCCATGTTATCCTCATCGTTAATCGCAGGAGTACCCTGGTCAGCAGGCGCCACTGCCATCGCATTCACCTTTTGTCCTTCAGCAGTGGAGTTTTCCTCTGGCTGAGTCGGTTTATGCTCCCCCTGCACCGGGTAATCCAACTGCTCTACCTCTTCT
Source organism: Bacillota bacterium (assembly GCA_023435645.1). Lineage (GTDB taxonomy): Bacteria > Bacillota > Clostridia > Lachnospirales > Lachnospiraceae > Mobilitalea. Next base: position 5,789 of record JAEYRK010000084.1, on the reverse strand, counting down.
CCGCTTCCTACTGTAATTCTATCATAAACAGATGACAGTAAAAAGGCGGTAACCAGGACCGCTAAGATACTGAAGAAGGAGGAAAGATAATTGTGACCGGAGCTTGCATCAAAAATAAAATTATTGATAACAAAGGCCAGCGTTACATTTGTGGACAAGAGGATAACTGCCGCATAGATCACAGTAGCACTATTCCTTAGGGACCCTGCCAAAAGACACATCAATACTCCGAGAATCAGAAAATGAATGGTTGTCTCCGGTGGAAGTGTCGTAGTCACACTTAAAATAAAAGTCAAATTAAAGTAGATCAAAAGACCAAGCTTCACATCCACCAGCATCGCAATCAGCAAGCCCCCGATCATCCAGAAGCTATAGAGCTCCGGTTTGATCGGAAGCATGATTAACAGTATGGAAATCAGATAGCCTGTAATGATGATGCTTTTTGCATATTTTCTTTTAAGAATATGTTCTTCCTGAAGCCGGATAAAGAAAACTGATGCTGCTGTTAAGATCAAGGTTAGTGTCCCGATTTTTGCTATCTCCAATATTGACGCATCCTTAATCAGACCCAATAAAATGATGGCCAATAGGGATAGAACGGGCATCAGGGTAAATAACATGGCCCCCTGTGCCTTCTCGGTCATTAAATCTTCATTTTGTGTTTCTTCTGAAATAGTGTTCCCTTGCGTGTGAAGCTTATTTGTTTTCACACTATCCTTTTCGACTTTCATAACGGTTACCCCTGATTTTTTCAGTTTTATACATACCCTTTGTGATTTTTCTGAATTTGCCTTGATCATTCTTCCCATTCTCAAAGCGCTTCTGTCTCTCCTCATAGGAATCATATGCTTTAACAATCTTCTGTACCAGAGGATGACGGACAACATCCTGGCTGGTCAGGTAGGAAAAGCCAATATCCTCTATCTTATTTAGTACCTTAATCGCGACATCCAGACCCGATTGTGTTCCGGAAGGAAGGTCCTTCTGAGTCAGATCACCGGTGATGACGACCTTGGAACCAAAGCCAATTCTGGTTAGGAACATCTTCATCTGTGCCGGCGTCGTATTCTGAGCTTCATCCAATATGATAAAGGCATTATCCAGGGTTCTTCCCCTCATGTAAGCTAGGGGTGCTACTTCGATCAGCCCCTTCTCGGTATTCTTCAGATAAGCCTCCGGTCCCATGATCTGATAAAGTGCATCATATAAGGGGCGAAGGTAAGGATCCACCTTACTTTGTAAATCTCCGGGAAGGAAGCCAAGCTTTTCACCCGCTTCTATCGCAGGGCGGGTCAGAATGATTTTATTCACTTCATCATTTTTGAAGGCAGTAATCCCCATCGCCATAGCAAGATAGGTCTTACCCGTCCCGGCCGGACCGATACCGAATACGATCATTCGATTCCTGATCTGGTCCACATAAGCCTTTTGTCCGATCGTCTTTGGCTTAATCGGCTTACCGTTTATGGTATGACAGATTAGATCCTTATCAATCTCAACAATTGCCTTTTCCTTTTCTTCAAAGCTTAAGGATAAAGCATAATTTACATTCTGTTCGGTTATGGTATTACCCCGCTTGGATAGCTCTAAGAGCTGTAAGAAAACACTCTTTGCTTTTGAAACCCCATCCGTACTTCCGATCACCTTGATCTCACCGTTTCTGGCAATTACAGTTACATTTAAGGTCTTCTCAATAATCTTCACATAGGCATCGAATCCGCCAAACACATTCTTTTCATGCTCTGCAGGTATATCAATGATTGATTCCATTATGCTCATCTATTTGTTCGATCCTCCACTCACTCTCATCTATGGTCCGATATTCCCATGCCGGTTCCTCTACAACAATTCTGCCCTGGGTCACACAGACATTATTTCTTATAGTTATTGTAACATTATTTTCAAGAATTAAAACTCCATTTTCTGCTAAACGATCAAAATATCTTTTTAACCTGTCCTTCGCGATCGAGGTTGCTTCCTCCTCCGTATAGGTCTGTACTGCTTCATTATATTCACGGATTGTTATTTTCCCGTATTGAAAGGGAAGGTAGAAGGAATCCGTCACATGAAGCGTATTTTCATCCACAATTATATCATACTTTGTAAAGTGATTACTAGGATTATGTAAAAATATTTTTTTATCAGCCAGGGTGATATAATAGCCTTTTTTTGAATTTCCCGTATATTCCTTTACCATATGATTCATGGAAAAGCTGTCACGATAATCATAAAAGGACTTAGATTGAATTGTAGCACTGGCAATCACCGGCTGCTTCTCCAGAACCAGACCAAAATCATCCATGATGGTTCTGATGCCGGATACAAGAATATCCCCTTTCTTCACAACATCTCCGGGCTTCACAAGGGGCGTTCCCGTCCTGGTTATTATGCTTTTCACAATCGCGTCCTTCGTAGCCACAATATGACTGGGAGCCGTAGCCTCTACGATCGGTACCGGCATATTGGTCTCTGTAATTTTCACAATCAGTCTGGTTCCCTTTATCTCTGCAGATACCCACCCGATATCCTTATAGGCAAGTCGTATGGTTTCTTCTATTTCCTGGCAATCCACCTTCTTCTTCCGTATCCCGGTATAGATTTCATTGTCCTTAAGAAATTTGATCATTGCTTCCGGAGTATACTTAGAGCCTCCCATGATATTGATATCCCAGATGAACAGCGACATCATATAGACGGTAATACCGCAGATTAGGATGCCGATAAAAAAACCCTTTCTTTTCCGATAGCGATGGAGAAAAAACGGAAGACCGTGCCTTCTGTATATTCTGGGTATCAGACCTGTTTTCTTTGCTATGGGCTTCAGCTTCTTATAATTTTTAACGGAGATCTGGAATTGATAATCATCACCGTTCTTGATCAGATTCCATAGATAAATCTGCTTATTGCAGCAGCGGTTAATAAAGCGCTCGGGTGAGGTCCCGTGAATTTTCACGGTAAGGTACCCTCGGAGCCAGCTCAGTAATTTTTTCAGCATGCGATTACCTCCAGCCTATTGGTTCTTCTGACCATCATTGGTAATAGATCGCCTGAATATAGCCGGTAATCCTCATTTCATCCTCAGTAAAATATAAAATATTGAGCTTCCTACCTTCAATGCAGATCTTACAAGCCTTCGTCTGTACCTTGATCAAGCTGTCATTATATTCGATAATTCCCTTATAATTCTCAAGACAGATATCATTCCGGCCGGTGGCCGTAATAATCGGAGCTCCGGCGAGGATGTCTGCCGGTAGATTCAGGACATTGGAAAGTTCCTCCATACAGGATAATCTTGACTCGGGCTTCTTCTTTTTCTTTGTATCCAAACCCTGGTATAGGGTGTTTTTTGCATCTTTCTTGAACTTTTCATGGGATGATTTCAGGTTTTTTGCCCGTATACCCATAGCTTCCCCCTTCAATCCTTTGCAGATACTGTTAATAATATATGATTTTCGCAGGATTTGTAGACTATGGATGGGGAAAGTTTATGGGGCGGCGGCAAGTAAACTTGCCACGGGCGGGGTTCTTATCTTACGCATCCCCATAAATTTGCGGGGCAAATTCATGGGGATCGTGGGCCCGCTCGCTTCCCTCTCCTCACAGAACTGATTAAAGTGCGATGCACTTCTCTCAGTTACAAATAAGAACCCTCCCTTCGGCAAGTAAACTTGCCACGGGCGGGGTTCTCTCTTTCGCATCCCCATAAATTTGCGGGGCAAATTCATGGGGATCGTGGGCTCGCTCGCTTCCCTCTCCTCACAGAACTGCATAAGTGCGATGCACTTCTCACAGTTACAAATAAGAACCCGCCCTTCGGCGAGTAAACTTGCCACGGGCGGGGTTCTCTCTTTCGCATCCCCATGAATTTGCTATGCAAATTTATGGGGATCGTGGGCCCGCTCGCTTCCCTCTCCTCACAGAACTGATTAAAGTGCGATGCACTTCTCACAGTTACAACTAAGAACCCGCCCTTCGGCGAGTAAACTTGCCACGGGCGGGGTTCTTATTTGTAACCGGAAAACGCTTCCCGTTTTCCGGTTCTGTGAGGAGTGTCGCTCACTTGGCTTTCACGCAAAAAACTCTCAATGATTTCTCATTGAGAGTTCTTATCATGGATTAATATTTACGTTTTCTTGCCGCTTCAGACTTCTTCTTACGTCTTACGCTCGGCTTCTCATAATGCTCCCTCTTGCGGATCTCCTGCTGGATACCGGCTTTCGCGCAGTTTCTTTTGAATCTGCGGAGAGCACTGTCTAAAGTCTCATTGTCTTTTACAATAACATTTGACATAGTCTCACACCTAACCTCCCTCCAGTTGTGTATTGTGCGTATACAACTGTTTGGGTATTTTTTGAATAGCACTAAAAAGATTATAACATATATTTCAATTTCGTCAACTAATTTTTCTTAACTTTTGTCCAAGGTCTGATTGATTTTTCACTTAGTCCCAGGCCTTGTAATACATAAGGTTGTAGCAGGGCATTCTCTCTACCACAACCTACGTATGATATGAGCTAAACTAATACAAAAGGAACTACCCTTCCTCCTGCTAATTATTTGATTTGCGTGTCTAGTACGTCCTTTGCCTTGGCGATTGCTGTATCTATTCCGGCTGCTTTCTTACCGCCGGCCTGAGCCATATTCGGTTTTCCACCACCGCCACCACCTACAAAGGAAGCCAGCTCCTTGATCAGGTTGCCGGAATGAGCACCCTTCGCCATTGCAGCCTCACTGGCCATGGCAAGTAGGCTCACCTTGTCCGGTGCTGTAGAGGAAGCCAGTACAACTACTCCATCCCCAAGCTTTTCCTTCAGCTGATCCCCCAGATTACGGAGACCGTTCATATCCAGCTCCGGCACCTTGGCTGCAAGTAATTTTACTCCCTTAACCTCTGTTACCTGCTTCATTACATCACCCAGGGCATTATTCGCCAGCTTGCTCTTAAGCTTCTCATTTTCTGAACGGAGGGACTTGATTTCCTCCAGATAGCTTTCAATTCTTCCGGTCAGCTGTGCAGGCTCTGCCTTTGCGGCCTTTGCAGCTGCATGTAGCTCATCTTCCAGCTCCTTGTAGAAGTTTAATACCCCATTACCGGTCAGGGCCTCTATTCTTCTGACACCGGCGGCGATTCCTGTCTCTGATACGATTTTAAATACCGTAATCACACCGGTATTGCTTACATGGGTTCCACCGCAAAGCTCCTTGCTGTATTCACCCATGGTAACGACACGGACATTCTCTGTATATTTCTCGCCAAATAAAGCCATGGCGCCTTCCTTCTTTGCATCCTCCAGATTCATAACCTTCGTGCTAACAGTGAGATGATTACCTATCTGCTCGTTCACCAAGGCTTCTACCTTACTAATCTCCTCGGGAGTCAGAGCGGAGAAATGAGTGAAATCAAAGCGTAAACGGTCCTCAGTTACTAAGGAGCCTGCCTGCTCTACATGGGAGCCTAAAACCGTTCGTAAGGCCTTCTGAAGGAGATGGGTAGCACTATGGTTCTTTGCTGTGGCTGTTCTCTGGGATGCCTTCACCTCTAAGGTGACCTGATCCTTCACCTTGAAGATACCCTTTATCACTTCTCCAACATGACCGACTTTACCACCCTGCAGCTTAATGGTATCCTCTACCATAAACTCTGAGTCCACTGTTCTGATGATTCCGGTATCGGCAGCCTGTCCACCGCTGGTTGCATAGAACGGAGTCTCCTTTACCAGGATCGTACCCTTCTGCCCTGCCAGCAATTCATCCGTAAGCTCATCTTCAGTCGTTAAGACAGTGATTTC
>JAEYRK010000068.1 GCA_023435645.1 Bacillota bacterium | reverse complement strand
CCAAAGGGAATGGACCAGTATATAGAGGAGAGTGTATTACTGCTGATATAGAGCGCTAGCAGCTTAAAAAACTCCAAAGGAGGCTTCCCAGCAAAATATCCGTTCAGCTGCCCTGTGGCAAAATAAGGACTCACTGCAGCACTCCAGACAATCCGGTTAAATTCCTCCCAGGGGTCTCCATAGTCAGAACGATTGAAATCTATAATGGATAGCTTATTCTCTGAGGAGATAATCATATTACTCACATGATAATCCCCATGCTGGAAGCACTGAGGTCTTCCATAGAGCAGTGCACGGTTTTGTTCGATATACTCGATCAACCGGTCATCCCCTTCTATGCTTATCCCACAGGCCTTGTATTGCTCTATTTTATGATTTACCTTGCGGCTATATCGTTGTCCCCATTCCTCCTGATCCATTGGAGCAGGAATGGAATGAATGCGCCTTAGCAGCTCACCGGCAGTCAGTCCAAGTACATATTGTTGTGTTTCTGTAAGAAAAGGCAGAGCCTCCTGAGCATCCTCTCCCTCACACCAGGTAAGCAGGGAGTATACACTCTTCCCATTCTCACATATCCCGAAATCCACCGGTTCAGTCATGGGAATTCCCAGAGAAGCCACCTGCTGCAGCATATGAAACTCTATTTTTCTACGATCATATTCGGAGATATCTGCTATCCGTAAAAGAAGCTTCTGTCCGTCCTTCGTTTCTACATAATATTTCTTTTCACTGGAAAACCCCTTCTCCACAGGCTCAAGCTTCGTAAATGTATGATAGTTCCTAATATCCTTCATCCTTCACAGTCCTCCTAAAATAATCCCCTTCTTCCTCCCCTTCAAACCCTTATACCCTTATACCCTTATACCCTTATACCCTTATACCTATGTATCCATACAACCATATATCTATATATCCAAAAATCCATATACCTATTTATCCTTATATTCCTGCGCCCATATGCCCATATGCCCATAAACTCTTATACCCTTAAACTTTATAAAGTTGATCCTATAACAAATCAAATCGATAATGCCTTCTCTTGCTTAGTATATCATATTCTCCTCAGGTTCTGCAAGCAATCACCGAACACCCATTCTGCTTCACCGACGGGCTATCTCCGGGATATTATGTCTTATTTAATGGAAGGAGCAAATTTTGGATACAAATCATCAAGCAATTGGACTGCCGTTGTGTTATGATGTCATCATACGGTACCGTTATATTTGATCCATAAGGAAGGTGGAACCTTTGAAGAATTTCTACATACTAACGGATGCACTCAATTATATTGAAGATAATCTGTGTAATGCATTCACTCTGGAGGATGTCGCTGAAGCCTGCTATTCCTCTCTGTCAGGCTTAAAGAAGCTATTCCGGTATGCATTTCATCATGGACTATATGAGTATGTCTCCAAGCGGAGGCTGACCCACGCCGCCCACGACCTACTGAATACTGATCTGTCCGTAACAGAGATTGCCTATAAATATCAATATAATTCTCCGGAGGTATTTACCCGTGCCTTCTCAAAGGTTTGGGGTACAACCCCTTCCGCTTTCAAGAAACAGTGGAAATTCTCAGGGATCTTCCCGAGGATTCAGTTTGAATATGATGGAGGCGAAATTATGAGTAGAAAAAATGTTGACTTGTCCGAACTTTATGATTTACTGAAAAGCCGTACTGACAGCTATGTGCTATGCTTTGATATGATCTGTCTGAAGCCGATTAACGATAATTACGGCTTTGATGCCGGAGATAAGGCGATTCTGGAGTGTCTTAGGAGAATAGACAGCCTCTCCGATGACAGCTGTATTCTATTCCGGATCGGAGGGGATGAATTTGCTCTTGTCACCGATCTTAAGAGTACTGACGAAGCGGAAGCGCTGATTAAGAGGATTCTGGCTAAGAATGGTGAGCCGATTGAACACAATCAGAACAAAATACCGGTGGCAATGAGGGTGGGCTGCACCAGACTTATAGGGAGTACCCTCCGTTATAGTAATCTCTACGCAGATCTTAATCGGGCGATCGAGGATGCTAAGGGGAGTTCGGAATTCTATGTCATTGCGTAAACCTTGAATTACGGGAGAAGCTCCTAAGCTTCGGATCTCGCATAATAATGAGCGTATGGGTGCTGTAGCATACCAAAGCGATGGAATGAGAACGGAAGGTTTTCTTCGACAACAAGCTTTGGTTGCTACGGCCCCCTTTTATATTTACGATGTTAAAATAATTAGCGTTTTTTCCAATACCCTATTGACAATTAGGTAAATACGTAATATATTACATATTAATAGGTAATATATTACTCATTAAGGAGAGTCCCCATGATGATACCACCAAATACTAATGACGAGCACCTAATTTTTGGCCTCTTATTCTTACTCTCGAATAAACTGCAGACCATCGGTGACTCATTATTTAAAGAGATTACAACAAAGCAATGGTTTATCACCTTGGTACTTAGCATCCTGGAAGGCAGAGAACCAACCTTGAATGAGCTATCTGAGGCTGCGGGTACCTCAAGGCAGAATGTAAAGCAGCTTATACTAAAGCTTGAGAAGAAGGGTTTTATTGAACTGAGAAAGGATGAGCAGGATTCCAGGAAATTCAGGATAAAGTTGACACCGGAATGCTTTGCATTCTACCAGACCACTGCGAGTAAAAGCCAGGAGTTCATGGAACGGTTATTTGGTAATTTAGAGCCCGGTAAGCTTAAAACCACTTCTGAAACCTTATTAAAATTAGTATCCAATCTGGAGGAAATGGAGAAGGATTATGTCTGAGAACAGTAAACCGGTGGTTGTATACCGGTCTAAAACAGGATTTACAAAGAATTATGCCCAGTGGATAGCCGAAGAGCTAAAGTGCGATCTGCTGGAGGGAGGGAAGACTACAGTAAAGGACCTGATGAAGTACGATACCATTATCTACGGAGCAGGTCTTTATGCCTCCGGTATCAGTGGAGTTAAGATTATTACAAAAAATTATGATGTTTTAATGGAGAAGAAGCTGATTGTTTTCGCTGTGGGAGCATCTCCGGCCCGTGAGGAGACAGTGCAAACACTACGGACCTCCAATTTTAAAGGTGAACTAAAGGATAAGGTTCATTTCTACTATCTCAGAGGTGGCTTTGATTATTCCAGACTGAGCAGTCTTTACAGATTTTTGATGACCCTTAAGAGGCTTCAGCTGAAGGGGATGAAGAATCCGGATGCGGATGTTAAGGGTATGCTGGCAAGCTATGACCATCCGCTGGACTTCACAGAGAAAAAAAATGTGGATCCGATTGTCCGGGATGTGTTGGAGGGTCAGAACCTTTCGACAAGTATGGCGGAGGTATTAGGTTGAGTATTAACAGGAAAAAAGGATGTCTGATTACTGCCTTAGTCGTCACTGCCATAATTGCTATCACAGTTATCATTGGTTACAATGTTATAAATAAGAAGCTGGAAAGCTTCAGTCATATCGACTTCTCCAGCCTTAACCTGAGTACCGTAGAGGACGGTACTTATAGCGGAAGTGCCGATGGAAGTATCGTTAAAGCTACGGTAGAAGTAACCGTAAAGGATCATATGATTACTGCTATAACAATTATAAACCACGATAATGGTATGTGGAGTAGCATAATCAAGGCCGCTGTCCTTGATGCGTTGACAAATTAATGGAATCATAAAAGACACAGGGTGATATTTCGACACCCTGTGTCTTATTTTACTGTTAGTTATTTCTTAATTTTATTTAACGATGAAGCGGTTACCGCTTGCCCTGACCCTTCCATCTCTCTCGGGAATATGTTCCGGATCAGCTGATGGGTTCCGGTCGATGCCAGACCGCTGGCGAGACCGCCTAGCAGTACCTCCGGTGTAAAGGTCCAGTGATTCAGCCATAGGTTCAAGACGACACCGGCAACTCCCATAATCAGCGGTATATATTTGTTTGGTATACTTGTGATGCTATGCTTAATGATATAGCCTAAGCATAGGCAGATTGCCAGAACTAAAATAACAACATAACGTGATAGGATTTCCATATGGATAACCTCCTTCCTATAGGAATACCAGGTCTCTAGCCTAAGTCCTTCCATTCCGAATCAGTAGCCTGCCCCTGTCTCCTATGTACCTTCTACGCACCTTTGATACAGTACCTGTCTAAGCCTTCTATCAGCATGCTCTTATATAGAAAGATATGTTACCCCTCTACAGGTAATTCCATTTTAGGAAATATCTTTTGTCCTCTCCGAAATGCCCGGGATTGCTCTGAAAAGCCGATAAGGCAAGCACCCTCTCCAGGTTCTTTATAGATGAAGCTCCTCCGGCTCCTCCCTGAGCATAAAATTCGATGAAAAATCAATCATAAAATGAAGCAGAATACCGGGAAAAAGCGAACCCGATGCCACATAGAGGGCTCCAAAGAGAAGTCCAAGTAGTCCTGTTTTAATGATACCGGTAATTCCCTGATAGCTATGGGCGACTCCGAACAGTAGCGCTCCGAGGAGGGGAAAGCTTCCCTGTGGCAGCTCCGGAAAGACGCTTGCAAAAAGATAGAACAAAAATCCCCGGAAAACGATCTCCTCTCCAATGCCTGCTGCCGCTGAAACCACGGTAAACCACTGCTTTTCTATTCTTTTTTTTGGTAGTATGATTTCCGACAAAACTCTGTTATAATGACTTTCCTTTGTCTTTTGTTTTTCCAGGGTATCCTTCATCTGCTTACGATAGCCAGCACTCACCTGATAGCCTACCATCTGATAGATAAGAAGTAATAGCAGTGCCCCGCTGATGACAAAGGTTCCTGCTGTCAGCCAGCTATTGTAATGCTTCAGGGTAATGCTGATCGGTGTTAATCCCAGCTCGGATATCCTCCTGTCTGTGAAGAGGGTTACCAGAATAGCAGCCGATACAGTGATCCCTTCCAATAAAACAGTAGCTCTGTATATCCTTAACCGCTCCTTTACTCCAATACTTCTGTCCATCATACCGACGATTTCCCTATAGTTCCAAATCGAAGATACCACAATATAAACAATCATTAATACCAAGCAGATCTGATCCATCATAAACCTCGCTTTTCCTTTACTTATACCTGTATTTGTTATATATTACCACTATAAACTATACCCTAAGGGGAGTGTCAATAGGATGAAAGCAAAATTATTAACGATCGGAAAAGCTGCTAAGCTGATGAATGTAACAGTCAAGGCCCTAAGGTTCTACGATCGGATCGGTCTCCTGAAGCCAGGATATATTGATCCACAGACAAATTACAGGTATTATACCTTAGATCAACTAATGAGCCTTGACCTGATCAAGGCTGCACGAAATCTGGAGATTAGTCCAAATGCACTGGTTCCCTACTTTGCCAAGAAGGATACGGAGCAATTGGTCGGATTGTTACGCAGTCACAAGGAATTACTGGCAGATCGGATGAAGCAGCTTGCTAAAACCCTGGAACAGATTGATACAATTGAGAGGATGTTAAGGATATCCGAGGATGCCGATCGAAGCAGAGACATCTACATAAGGGAAATTCCGGACAGATTTGTGGTGACACAGCCTTTTCCTATGGCGGAGGGGGAGTCGGAAATCCTGATGAGCTTCTATCAACTGATCGCCTCCTTACATCGGTTGGGTCTGACTTACCTCTATGAGGATGGGGTAATCTATTCCTTGGACAAGGATACCATGAGGCCCGAAAGCATCTACGCCTCTGTGATAGAGGAGCCCTCCTCAAATGATTGCCGGCTGCTACCCGGCGGTAAGTATCTCTGCACGATTATGCAAAGGGAAAATGCCGAAGAACAATACAATAAGCTCTGGGAGTATGCCATAAGCCATGGTCTGCAGCCGGAATACATTATTCAGACAGAGCTTTTGACTGATTTCTTCGCTGATGGACCAAAATATGTAGAAGCTCAGATCAAGGCAGATCTCCTAGCCTAGCCACAGTTTACTGATGGTACCCGCTGGGCGATCCTAATAGCATTGCAGTATCAGGTATCGTACTGGCGGTATCATACTGGCAGTTTTCTATCCACTGACGAACAAAAATAGCGTGTAATTATGCATCCCTGAGACCTTAGGCGACATCAAAGGATCATAATCACACGCTAGCTCTTATTTCGTTTTCTTTAAAACTTCCTTCTTATCCTTGATGAAAAAGCTTAGTACTGCAAAGGAGACAAAGGCTAGGATACAATAGGGGATCAGCACCAGATAGGAGTCATAATAGGAATTTACCTTCGCAAAGATGATTCCGATGAACAAAGGACCCATAAAGGTACTGATTAATGTATAAAGTCCTTGTACACTATAATTTTCCGAATAGTACTTTGGACCAAACACCTGAAGCGTATAGGCAGAGGAAATCGGATGCACCGCTCCAAAGCAGATACCCATCAGGAGGAAGCCGGTAGTTAATATCCATACCTCTTCCTGCTTTAATCCCATTAGGATAAACACGACACTGGCCGCTAAGAACAGGGAAGAAATGGCTATCGTAAACTTTCTCCCTTTTTTATCATAAATCACCCCATAACCAATTCTGCTTATGGAATTAAACAAGGAAATTAAACCTGAAATAAGTGCGGCCATGGCTGAGGATATCCCTATCGACTGGGCAGTGGCCACGGAATTACTAGCCACGGACATACAGATCGCAGATATCATGGTACACCAAACAAAAAAGGCCCAAAACCTAAGGGTAGTCAGCATTTGCCCTGTCTTCATGCCATCCACCTCAGGTTTACCCTTAACTTTGGTATTGTTGCTTCTGTTGAAGGGATCCTTGTCATAGGGCTTTACAATAAGGATATTGAGTAGCAAGAATACAATCGTAATCCACCCCAAATAAAGAAAGGCATTTCTCCATCCATGATTTTCTATCCAGGAATTCAATGGCATATTGAATACCATTGCCGTTAGACCGGTTCCCATAAATAATACGCCTGAAGCAAAGCCTGATTTCCCGGGAAACCATGCCACCATAGCAGTCAGCTGTGCCTTATAGCCAATGCCAGCTCCAAAGCCGTACAGAACTCCAAAGGATAAATAGCATGCTTCAATTGAGGGTGCTTTGGCGGTTAATAGGATTCCCAGCATGATCATCACTGTGGATATCGAAAACAGCAGCTTTAGCTTTAAGAGATTATAGATATATCCACTGACGAGACAACCAAGACTAAACATTACTAAGCAAACCGTAAAGACAGTTGAGGATTCCTTTGCAGTACACTGAAAGGTTTCCTCCAAGGGTCTGGTAAACACCGTCAGTACAAAACCATACCCATACAAACACATAGCAATTGTTGATACCACAAGATAAAGGTATCTCTTTTGAATCTTCATAAAATCCTCCACGCTGCCGACACCCGCGCTCTTGGATGTAAGCTATGATAAGTCTGCAGCAGCCTTCTAAATTATCGTAAAGAAATACTTCGCATTACATGCTGTGGCCAGGAGCCTCTGCAACGAACTCACCGCTGTAATGCGAAGTACTGTTAATTAAGCATAATATCTCTTTAAATCATAAGGTGCGAAAATACCCTTATCGGTAATTACTCCATCGCAGAGCTTGGGAGGTGTAATATCAAAGGAAGGATAATATCCCTTTACTCCCTCCATCGTCAGCTTCATGCCCATAGCCTCCATCACCAGATGAGAATCTCTTTCCTCAATCTCCACTGAATCAATTCCAGGATGTGCCAGATTGGGAGTGCCTGTAGCAAAATAGGGGATGCCCCAATATTTCGCCGCTAATGCGATCTGGAAGGTTCCTACCTTGTTAACGATATAACCATCCATGGTGATAACATCAGCTGCTGAGGTAAATACATCTACCTTCTTCTCCTTCATGGTATAACCCGGCATATTATCAGAGATTACAGTGACATCAAAGCCCATATCGCAGGCAACACTGGCTGTCAATCTGGCACCTTGGAAATATGGTCTGGTCTCCGGGCAGATTACCTTAATTTCGTTGCCCTTCTCCCTGCATTCCCGAAGCATGGTACCGATGACGGTTTCAGCAAAGCACTGGGTCATAACAGTACCGTTCTGGGGAATTTGATCTGCCAGAAGCTTACCAACGGTAACATATCTGGAATAGTTGCTGTCTATTTGACGGAAGGCATGCTGAAACAGAGCCTCTACCAATTTGTCACCACTATTTCCCTTTGACACCTCATCCTTGACCACAGCCATGGCACCACTTACTACCTTCTTCATTCTCTCAATGGTAGTCGGACGGGCATGGGAGAGGGTATGCGCTGCCTTTTCCATGTACTGGATTAGCTCTTCTTCCCTCTTGTCCTTCGCCTCATAAGCTGCTAAGGCCATTCCCATTGCAGCTGCCGTATAGGGTCCGCCGCTTTGTGTAACCATATCTGCAATTGCTTGTGCTACTTCCTCATGCTTCTTACAAACAACATATTCTGTCTTGATCGGGTAGATTCGTCTGTCCAGTATTCGAACCTGTCCATCCTCATACCAAGCAACATTCTCATATTGTAGCATGAAAGCCATTCCATGATCTGCTCTTACCATGATACTCCTACTTTCTATATTGTAATTTGTTTGCTCGTCTATAATAGGTTTCTAAATAAGCTCTCGATCTGCTCCTTTGACGGCTGTACCGGATTATTAGGCAGGCTGCCATCCTTTAAGGTCTTCTCTGCCAGCAGGCCGAGATCCTCCTCCTTCACCCCAAGGGAGCTAAGAGGTACTCTGGTTCCGATTCTCTGCGACAGCTCCTCTACCTTTTGCACAAATAAAGCCGCCTTTGCCTTTACGTCCTTATCAATCGCTTCTAAGGGGAATAGCTCCTCCAAAAGCTCGGCGTATTTTTGCTCAGCCCTTTCATTCAGGCAATTAAACTTAATAACCTCCGGTAACAGGATCGCATTACATAATCCATGGGGCAGATCATAAATTGCGCTTAATTGATGGGACATAGAATGTACCATACCAACACCGCCATTACCAAAGGAAAGACCTGCCAGATATTGAGCGGTAGCCATGATCTCCCGATTGTCCTCATTGGGGGATAAAACAGCAGCCTCCAGGCTCTTGAAGATTAGCTTAATTGCACCTACAGCTAAGGTAGAGGTAATGCAGAAGCCATTTTTTGAGGTATAGGCTTCAACCGCATGGGTCAATGCATCCATACCCGTTCCTGCTGTCAGACCCTTGGGTAAGCCCATCATAAGCTCATGGTCATCTACAGCGATGGCTGCCATTACATTTTTATCTCTAATTCCGTATTTTTCATTGGTTTCTTCATCGAGAATGACATAGGCTCTGGTACACTCGCTGGCTGTTCCTGCTGTCGTATTCACCGCCACTAGGGGAAGGGGCGGCTGTTTGCTCATATCCATTCCTTTATAATCCTGTATTTTTCCGCCATTGGTGGCTAGGATACAGATGGCCTTTGCACAATCATGGGCAGAGCCTCCGCCAATAGAAACCACAAAGTCACATTGATTCTCCTTGGCTATTACAAGTCCGTTTTCTACATTTCTTACGGTGGGATTTGGCTTCACACCATCAAAGATAAAGTAGGGAATAGAGCTCTCCTCTAAAACCTTGAATACCTTTCCTGCAATCCCCATTTGGATCAGAGAGGTATCGGTAACAACCAGCGCCCGGCTGTAGCCATTACTGATCATCTCTTTTCCTAAGACTTCCAGACATCCATAACCAAATAAGGTACATTTGGGGGCATAATACTTGTATGAACTCATATCAGTTACCTCCTATTCCTTTTTTCCTTCATGGCAATTACAAATTCCTCAGGCACCAGCTGAACACTTCCGTTGCTTTTTGCCAGAGAATAGATCTTTGCGGCATCCTCCACATAAATTGCTCTCAAATGTGTTTGATCCAAATTCTCGCCAATCGCCAGAACTCCGTGATTAGCCAAGAGGCAGGCCTGACTTTCATCCAGTACCTTTAAGGCCTCCAGTCCCATCTCCTCAGATCCCGGTAACGCAAATTTAGCCAGGGGTACCTCTCCGCCGATGAAGGGGATCATTTCGATTAAGATGATCGGTATGATCTCTCCATTTACGGCAAAGGAGGTTGCATAGGGGGAGTGGGTGTGAATTACTGCTTTTATCTCCGGACGATTCTTATAAATCGAAGCATGCATACGCCATTCAGAGGAAGGTCTGTTTTTACCCTCAATAATCTCACCGTCTAAGGTCATCAGCACCATATCCTCTGCTTCCAGGATCTCGTAAGCTATTGAACTGGGTGTAATCGCCATAATTTTAGATTCCGGGTCATACATACTCAAATTTCCGCTTGTACCTGCAAATAGAGCCTTCTGGTAAGACAGCTTCGCCATATCTTTTAACTTTTGCTTTGTTTCATCGTATGATTTCATATCCTATCCTTTCATTTCAGACAAATCGCTTTCTTTCGTATCCTTGCAGCCTTTATCAGAACTCTGCTTTTGCCCTTTTTGCCGCTTCTTTTATGGTCCTGATATAATGGATGCCTTCCTGATAGGTATCACGGTTTACGATAAACTCCTTCGCTGCCAGAACGCAGATTCTTTCAGCAAGTGCTCTCTGTTCCGCTACGCTAATCCCCGCGATATCCTTCACCTTGGCACTGCCAACAATTCTGCGGTTCATCTCCAGGCCTGCAACTCCCGCCGTATCCGATAGAATATCAGATACATACCACTGTGCAAAACCGGGAGTTTGTGCCATCCTCTCCGTACTTTCCTGCTCAATAATATGAATTGCTTTTTCTCTGAACAGGTCAATCATATCTATCATGGATTTCTCAATCCATTCCATGAAGTCAGTCTTCTCCTGACCCTCCTGGAGCGTAACCTCTGCATTCGCCCAAGCAAAGGACAGGTTGGCCATTACATTACCTACGTCATAGCCAATCGGACCGTAAAAGGCAAATTCAGGATCAAGCACCATGGTTGACCCTTCCTTGACAAAGATGGATCCGGTATGGAGATCTCCATGAATTAATGCCTGTGCTTTTGATTTGAATTGATCCTTCAGTTTTGCAACCTCAAGATGAAGTGCCATATCCTGGTATAATTCCTTGGTAAAGAACGCTTCATTAGGCTCGAATAAGACATTGCGGCCCGAATGATTCGTATAAGGATCCGTATAGACCAGTCGCTCTGATACTCCACACAAATCCGGATTAATGAACATTTTAACTCTTTCTTTCTTTTCCTCCGGAGAAATGATATTATCCGTGGTCCTGATTAAGGTCTGTGCCAAAAAGGTAGAGATATCCTCTGCAAAGGTAGAAAATCTCTTATGCTCAATTAAGGCATAGCGCATATTCTCATAATCCTTTAAATCTTCCATTACGATGATGCACATAACCGGATCATAAAGATAAACCTCGGGTACATAGCCCGGTGCCAGCTCCCCTTGAAGCTTCAGTATTGCTGCTTCGATACGATTTCTATCGGTACTGGCTTTCTGCATCGATGATCTGATAAAGTCATCTGCATGCTTAATGATAACAGAATAATTTGTATGTACATCCGTAACACGATAAACGAAATTTATATTTCCATCACCAATTTCTTTGCAGGACAGCTCCGCATCCGGTTTAAATAAATCCAGCTTCTCACGGACATAGGCAATCACATCCTGGTCTTCCATATGGTAGTTATGATCAAATTGTGACACGATACCAGCTCCTTTCCTGTTCTTTAGCGATTAGTCTTCCTTCGCTGAGTAATAGGTAGATGCTAATGCAAGTGCTAATACGATACCCTTAATCGCGTTCAAGGAGTAGTAAGGCACGCGCATCATAATCAAACCATTGTCCAAGATTCCTACCAGAGTCGCTCCAATCAGGGTACCGATTGCATTGGGCTTACTCTGACCAGCTACGGATCTACCGATAAACACAGCTGCCAATGCGGGCATCTGGAAGGAGTTCGCTCCGTTAATCTGTGCAGACTGATTTCTGGAAGCAACTAAAATACCACCGATGGCAATACATACACCAGCCATGACACCGGCAATGATTCTGTACTTCTTCACAGGAATACCGGACAGCTTGGCTGCGATACGGTTACCACCAACTGCATAAATATATCTTCCATACTTTGTATACTTCAGGAATATATGTACGATCAAAACCAGTACCAGCATAATGATAATGATCGTAGGAGAGGTTCCAAGAACCTTAAAGGCCTGAGGCACTCCTCCCAGAGAAGGCTGTCCATCCGGTCTGGGCATACCGGCACTGATTGCTCCACCACCTGAATAGGTCAGGCATAAGCCCTCCAGGAAGAACATCGCTGCTACCGTTGCCAGCAGATCCGGTATCTTACATTTTACGATCAGGAACATATTCACCAATGTGATTGCCAGAGTTCCTACCACCGTCAGTAAGAGGGCTAACCACATATTCATATCGTACCAAATGATAAAGCTCATCATAAAGAAGCTTGCCATTGTAGCTGTTGAACCTGCGGAAAGGTCGAAGCCACCCACTGATAAGGTCAGCGTAAGTCCCATGGCTATTACAGTTGTTATGGAAATTGATCTTAAAATTGTGGTGATATTACTGGATGTCGGGAAAATTTCCGGCATAGAAATGGAAAAGAACACAAGCAGAATAACTACAGTGATCACTGCCGCCCAATCCGTAATAAATTTACCTATATGAAATTTCTTCGCTTTACCCTTTAATTTGTCTTCCACTTTATTTGCCTCCTGTTGAATAATACATGATTTCTTCTTCTGAGGTTTCTGATGTTTTCAACTCAGCCATAATTTGTCCGTTATACATTACATAGGTTCTGTCTGAAATGGCCAGAATTTCATTGGTCTCAGAGGTTGCATACAAAACACATTTCCCGGATTTCGCAATATCCTGAATCAACTGGAAAATATCTCTCTTCGCTCCAACGTCTACTCCCTTTGTAGGCTCATCAAAAATATAAACCTCGCAGTCAGCAGCTAACCATTTTCCTACGGAGACCTTCTGTTGATTTCCGCCGGACAGATATCTTACCAGCTGATGCTCAGAGGGTGTCTTAATACCAAGAGATGAAATATAACCCTTTGCGTTTTTGATTTCACTGTTTTTATTAACA
Source organism: Bacillota bacterium (assembly GCA_023435645.1). Classification (GTDB taxonomy): domain Bacteria; phylum Bacillota; class Clostridia; order Lachnospirales; family Lachnospiraceae; genus Mobilitalea. The sequence goes on along the minus strand of JAEYRK010000068.1, from coordinate 13,831 downwards.
AAGCCCAGCTTTGAACAGAATTTTGATAAGGCTGCGGCTGACAAATTAAAATATACCGGTTCGTCAACAAGAATGCCTTCCTTCCTTCGTTCTTCCGGAACCAAGCCTAATTTCGCTTTTACTGCATCTGTAGGTGACTTAATATTGAGTTCCTTATTATTAAGGAAAATCTGTCCCTTTGACTTTCTGATATCTCCAAATAACAGCTTACAAAGCTCTGTCTTTCCTGCACCTACCAAGCCGGCAACTCCAACGATCTCTCCCTTACGAATATGTAAGGATACATCCTTAACCATTTGATTCATATCGGACAGGTTCTTAACCTCCAATGAGACTTCTCCGGGAGATAGTACTGCCTTAGGGAAATTCTCATCAAAGCTTTGTCCCAGCATTTTTTCTACAATCATCTTAATGGTAAGGTCCTCAGTGATCGGCTGCTCATCTACGATCTGCCCATTTCTCATGACCGTAATGGTTTTACATAGGTCCTTTACTTCCTGGAGTCTGTGGGAGATAAACAATACCGCAATATTTTCTGTTTCCATCAGCCCATTGACTATATTAAACAGCTCCTGGGTCTCGGTAATACTCAATGGTGCGGTAGGCTCGTCCAGAATCAAGAAATTACATTTTTCCTTGACAGCCCTGGCTACGAGAACCATCTGCTTTTGTGCCAAGCTCAGCTCCCCAACCAGCTTATCCACATCCACATCTATATGCAAACGGTCTAAGACCTCTTTGGCCTCTTTCCTGACCTGTTTCCAATTAATGGCGAACTTTCCCTTCATTCCTCCGACCATTTTGCTCATTAAGATGTTCTCTGCTACCGTCTGGGCCGGAAATAATGCTGTATCTACTTCCTGATAAACAATTTCAATCCCTAATTCCTTTGCCTTTTGCGGAGTTCTAATATCTACCTTTTCTCCGTTAAAATAGATTTCTCCTGTATATCCCGGGTTAACACCGGTTAAAACCTTCATTAAAGTTGATTTTCCTGCACCGTTGGCTCCAACAACTGCTCTGATGTCACCGGTCTCTACTGTAAAATTCACATCGGATAATGCCTTGACTCCCGGAAACTCAATAGAGACATTTTTTACTTCCAATCTGATTTTCTTGTTACCCTCCATGTCATACCTCATTTCCTATCCGCTTTAGTTAATATAGAGGAGTTAAGATCACTCCTCTATATTAATAATCCCATTATTGAACGTGTACCTATTTTACCAGGTAAGGCTTCATCCATTCGGAGATATGATCATCATTTACTCCATAGCCTTCTACGTAATCCTTTAAGTTTAATACGTTAGACTCCTTATCCAGCTGATCGTACTTAACCAGGGAAGGTGTTAAGTTATAAACATCCTCTGTTTCTTCGTTATTCAGCTTCATAGCAAGAAGGCGAATACCCTGCTGACCGATTGTTGTAAAGTCAACGGTGGAGCAAGCCTGCCAAACCTTAGTGCCATCCAGCATATAGTTAATGTCCTGATTAGAGATATCAACGGATACAACGGGTATATCAGTTCTTCCAGCTTCCAATAAAGCGATATATGCACCTCTTGTGTAAGCATCATAGCATCCCCAGATTGCATCAATAGTGCCTTCCGGATATTTAGGAAGAGCGGATGCCATAACCTGTGCTAAGCTTGCCTCTGCATTTGCAGGATCTGTCGGCCCTAAAACTTCTAAGGTCTCAATTAAGCCCTGCTCTTCATACTTCAGGTAGGTTTCCTGTCTGCGGTCAAAGGGAGAGATTCCAGGTCCCCTCCAGATCTTTAACACCTTAATCGGCTCTTTTGCAGCTACCTTATCAGGATAGATTGTATTACAGATATAATCTAAGGTCAGATCAGCAAGCTTCTGGTCATCCTGGAACATCTGGGTTACACCCTTAATGCCAGTGTTAGCACCGTTTGAATCTACCAGCTGAGTATCAAAGCATACTACCTTAATTCCCTTTTTGGTCAGCATATCCACTAAGTCATATGCTGTTTCCTTATTACCATGGGACAGGAACATTGCATCATAACCCTGGTTTGCACAGGTATTTACATAATCCTGGAACTTAACATTATCCGTATCAGTAAAATACACATCACAGGTCATTCCAAGCGCTTTCGCTGTTTCCTGCGCACCGTTTACAGCCATCTGGAAAATATCTGTAGAGGTGGTATTTAGTATGTACGCGATCTTATAACCCTTTTTAACAAATTCAACTTCTCCGGATCCGCTTGTATCAGAATCCTCTTTTCCAGCATCAGCTTTTTGTTCTGCTGCTGGGGTATTACCCTTCTCCTTTTTTTCTTCCCCATTGCCACATGCACCGAGTGAACATACAGTGATTAAAACAAGTAACATAGCAATTAATTTTTTCATCTGGTCTACCTCCATAAATATAGTTTTTGCTACAAACGTAATATATCACGATATTGACAACATTGCAAGCTTTTTTGAGTTATTTTTGTGTTATTTTTATGTTTTATGGTTATGTTATTTGTTTTTTATATGCCTATATTGTAGTATTTATTGTTTTATTGTGTGGTTTGTTATGTGTTTTGACAAATTTATACTTGATGCACAATCGCACAAACCCTAGGTATATTAAGGAAAATATAGGCATTTTGCATCCATTTATTTCTATGTAAAAAATTTCATAATAAAAAGGCGAGGGTCTCGCCTAATTTCCACATATGATAACAAATTTCCAATAAACTTATGCAGAAAGTAAGCACTCCTCGCCTGAACTTCCATATATTCAGTTATTTAATTACTATGCCCCATGCATTCATATATCTTAACATGCTCTTCCTTCAGGAAATCCCGCCATTCCTTATCAAGCGGCTTATCCGTGATCAGGTACCTGATACTGCTAAAATCGCTTGTGGATATAAAGGCTGATTTGCCAAACTTCGTATGATCCGCCAGTAAATATGTGTAATTTGCACTGTTGATAATGCTTCTTCGCATCTCCGATACGATCTCATCCGAGTCATTCAGACCTCTTTTCATATCTAAGCTACGACATGATATAAACGCCTTATCCATATGATGTCTTTGTAGATACCTGACTGCCTCCAGACCAAAGAAGCCCTGTTCACTCATAACAAAATTACCACCCGGTGAAATCAACTTGATGTTTGATATTCCCGCCAAACGATTAATAATAAATAAGGAATTTGTGATTACTGTTAATGGAATGTTTTCTATTTCATTACACAATTCATACACTGTTGTGGAATGATCCAAAAAAATGCAATCATTGGGTTGAATAAATTTCGCCGCCTGCCTTGCCATTAACCGCTTGTTCTCAACCAAAATCCCTGTCTTTTCCTGATGGGTTACCAAGGAGTTCGCCCTATATTTTAAGGTTGCTCCCCCATAGGTTTTGGTAATAAAGCCTTCATCACTCAGAGAATTAAAATCTCTGCGGATGGTCTCGGTACTGACGTTGAACTCCTTGGCCATATCCTCGACGGTCACACTCTTTTTTTGCAAAAACACCTGCTTTAGCTTTTCTCTTCTTTCGATTGATAGCATTGTGAAACACCCCTTACTTTAATTCTCATATGATTCATCTATGTTTCAGCCCATATGGCCATATGCTTGTGATGTTGATTTACAACATAAATTAATCAAGACTTTGTAATCATTTATAAATTACATTGGTATAATAGCACATGTCTTTAAATAAATCAAATAATATCCACCAGATTAGCTCCTAGCTTAGATGACCATAAAAAACCACCTTCCGGATGAGAATATTCATATCTCATTCTCACCAAGAAAGTGGTATTACCGATACAAGTTTTGTGACCTAACCGGAAGCAGTCCATAGCTTTGTATACTTATCGGAAGGATCTCTATTCGTAATTTATGCACCCTATGTTCTATATAATAACTACACGATATTACGCTGATCTGCAATCAGGTAGGCTCCTATTGCTGACATCGGTTCCTTCAGATCAGATTCATGATTTATAATTTTTTTAAAGGTATTATCATACTTTAGTAAATCTACAAATGCTTGTCTCAATGGGTTTTTGCCCGCTACAATAACCATTGTATGATCACTTATTGTTAGGGTCGATGTATGCTTAAGAGCATAGATATCATTTTGAAGCATACATCCCAATATATAGTTCGCTACCTTTTCTTTATCAGATATTAAGAACTGATTTAGTATTCTTCCGGAGAAGCAAGCACGACTTAAGCCCACCTTACTTGCATTCTTATACCCTTTCGTAACCATTTCCTTATTATAATGATTGCCTACAAAACTTGCACCAACTGCATCCGCAATAATTGTATTATATGTGATTGCTGATAATAATTCTCCAGATATCGTAGTAAGGCATCCACTAATTTTTCCTTCGCTATTCACCGCTACGATCTTAGTATGTGATCCGGGTAATATCAATATAAGAGGTTCACCAGCAAAATATTTATCAATCAAATAAATGCTTTCAACTTCTTCTCCCCTCATGATATCCATTTCTTCATAGTTATCCAAATTAACATCACAATTATTTTTAATCCCCGGAATAAACCATATCGGAATAGGACATACATCTTCTAATAAAACGGATTGAATAGAATTTGCTAAGCCCTCGATACCCACGGGCGCCAGTACATGAGGAATTTCAACTAGTCCGACATTGGAAGTTATCATACCACTGGCAACAATACTTTTAATATCATCATAGCCTAATCTGTTTTTTAATAAAAGGTTATCCAGGCATTTTGTTATAGTTTTTTTCAATAATGTATTATTTCCATCAATCGCAGTATTTCGTACACCAACTTCATATACTTCTTTATCTATAAAATTACGATTCCCATCCCAAAGTATAACCCTAGTGTTCGTTGTCCCACAATCAATGGTAATAATATAGTTTGATTTATTCATGATTGTCCCAACTTTCGCTATATAAAATCACCAACCCTGTAGTTTATTTAAAATCATTCACTTACTAACTGGGTATATTGCCTTGCCAGGTCTCTTATTTCATTAAATTTACCTTCCCTAATCAGTTTTGGATTAACTAAATTTGATCCTAGTCCAACCGCTTGAATACCTATCGCCAGGAAATCTTTCATATTGTTAATGCCAACACCTCCAACAGCAGTCATTGGAATATGACTCAATGGCGCTTTTATTGATTTTAAATAGCTAATACCCAAATCTCCAGCAGGAAAAACTTTAATGTAATCAGCACCGTAGGTGTATGCTGCTTCTATTTCTGTTGGAGTTAAAGCCCCGGGTATGGTCACCAGGCCTAATTCATTCCCATATTGAATAATCTCTTTGTTCATTACAGCGGATAAGATGAATTCAGCTCCTGCCTTATATGCAGCATCAACCTGCTCCCTTGTAAGAACAGTCCCTGCGCCAACTCTCATCTTATCACCAAATTCACGTTTCACCATCTCAATCGCTATTTTGGTATCTTCAATGCAGGAAGGGGATTTTTGGTTAAAGGTTATTTCTAACAACCTAATACCACCTTCATATAAAGCTCTTGCCGTATCCAAAATATATTGATTATCTATTCCTCTTACAATAGCGATAATTTTATACTGATCGATATCTTCCTTAACATAATGCTTCATTTGAAAATCCTCTCAAATTTTTATAGTCCCAAATAAGCCCTCTTCACGTCTTCGTTATTCATAAGCTCCGCTGAGGTACCTTCTATTACCACTTTACCGGTTTCAATCACATATCCCCTCTGGGCAACCTGTAATGTTGCCAATAGGTTTTGCTCGATAATTAAGATTGACATACCCGTATCTCTAATTCTACTGATGATTTCAAAAACCTCATCCACAACGATAGGGGCCAGTCCAAGTGATGGTTCATCAAGCATTAATAGTTCGGGTTCCATAACTAATGCACGAGCAATTGCAAGCATCTGTTGTTCACCACCGGATAGCGATCCTGCAATCTGATTTTGTCTTTGTTTTAGTTTAGGGAAGGTTTCAAATGCTTTTTCAATATTTTCTTTTCTTCTACTTTTTACTCTCTTGTCATAGCCACCAAGGATTAGGTTGTCCATAACAGAAAGTGTCCCTAAAACACCTCTACCCTGGGGAATATGGGCGATACCAACGGAAGATCTTTTTGTGGTTGGCATACTAAGTAGATTTTCACCTTTAAATGTTACATTACCATTGGTGATTGGAAGAAAACCAGATACTACTCGTAATAAGGAGGTTTTCCCTGCACCATTAGAACCAACCAGAGCGACGCACTCACCTTTTTTTACATGAATAGAGACATCAAATAAAACCTGTAAATCTCCATAACCGGCACTAACATTCTCTAGCTTAAGCATTAGAACCCCCTCCTAGATAGGCTTTGATTACCTTTGGATCATTCATTACATCCTCCGGTGCACCTTGGCAAATCAATTTTCCTTCATTTAAAACAACAAGTCTGCTGCAAAGCTTAACTACCGCTTTCATTACATGCTCGATAAATAAAATAGTAATTCCTGTGTTATTAATACGTCTTACCAATTCAACACTATGATCAATTTCAGAGGGATTTAAGCCTGCCATTACTTCATCCAACATTATAATCTTAGGATCTGTAGCTAAAATTCTTGCCATGTCAAGCCATTTTCTTCTCTCTATAGGAAGCTTCTCACTTGGCCAATCCTTCACTTCTAATAGATCTGTAAGCTCAAGAATCTCCATTACCTTTTTATCAGCTTCATGATAGGACATTTTTTGAATTGCTATCGTAAATACACTTTCATAGATCGTTAACCCAGTAAAAGGCTTTGGGGATTGAAACGTTCGTCCAATACCAATTCTAGATCTGTTTGGAATACTTAGCTTATTAATATTCTTTCCTTCAAAGAAGATTTCGCCGGAATCCTGTTTATAAACACCACTAATTAAATTAACACAAGTGGATTTACCAGAACCATTAGGGCCAATCAGTCCTAATATTTCACCCTGATATACTTCAAAGCTAACATCATCGATCGCATGTACACCACCAAATGACTTTTTAAGATTATTTAGCTTTAATTGTGTTACCATTAGCAGCTCCCCTCCTCTTGCCTTTTATTAGTTTTTTTATACTATTGAGAGTTTCTTTATTAAAGATGCCGATAAGGCCTTGAGGTTTGAAGATAAATACGATAATCATCATAATACCGTAAAGAAGCATACCCGCACCTGATTCACCTAAGAATATGTTAGTTACCTCAGACAAAATAACAAGGAAGAAGGATCCTATGATCGGACCACCGATGGTACCCAGTCCTCCAACAATTGCCATCGTTCCAATTTTCGTAGATAAATCAAGTCCACCTACGCTGGCAGGATCGATATAGCTAAGGAAGAAAGCATATATTGTTCCAACGATAGAAGCTATTATGGAGCTGATAACAAATGCCTTAAGTTTGACCTGGTTTGAATTAATACCTAGGGATTGAACTGCATCTTCATCTGCTCTAATTGCTTTTAAGTAATATCCTAATCTCGACTTTTCAATAATTCTAACCACACATACTGTAATAATTAAGAAAACCAAGAGGATATAATAATACATTTTATCGGAGGAAAATGTTAAATGCCAAAAATTATCTTCTTTAAAAGTAATAACAAGTCCATTTGCACCCTTGGTTAAATCCTTTTTGTACAATAGAAATACCTTTACTAATTCTGCAAAGCCAATGGTTGAAAGGGAAAAGAAGGGGCCCCTTAGTTTAAAGGAGATACTTCCAATGATGGTTGCTACAAGTGCTGATATTACAGCACCCAATAGCATTCCTAACCAAGGACTAATTCCGTAATTATTAAATAGAATAAAGCTTGTATAAGAACCAATTGCTACAAATGCAGCATGGCACCAGGAAATCTGTGCGGCATATCCGCCAATAATATTCCAAGCAGAGCCCAAACAAGCAAAGGTACAAAAGAATACACCAACGGATATGATATAATTACTTGATGCAAACATTGGGAAAATCGCAAGAATAAGGATAGCCAAACATAGTAATATAGCTTTCTTAGAAAATTTCACTTTACTCATTATGCCTTTCTAGCTCCTTTCCCAAGTAGTCCATTCGGCTTAAATGCAAGTACAAGAATTAGAATTAAATAAGCTCCGCCCGGCGCCAAGTCGAAAGAGATATAAGATCCTATAAATGCCTCAAATAATCCAGCCAGTAATCCACCAATAACCGCTCCCCATATATTACCGAGTCCGCCAAGAACCACACAAGCCATAGCAATCGTCTTAAAGGGTGCTCCTACTGTAGGATATACATAGTAGATCGGTGTAAGCAATACACCGGTTATACCAGCTAAAGTAATACCGATAGAAAAAGCAAATCTATATATACTGTTTGTCTTTATCCCTAGCATCTGAGATACTTCTCTATTTTCTGATGTAGCTCTCATAGCCCTTCCAACATCAGTCATTTTCAAAAAGAAATAAACAATAGTTACAAATACCAACATAACACCACAAGCAACCACTCTTGATAATGCAATATTAAAGCTACCAAGCTTAACGGATATTCTACTAACTTCTGTAACTACACTTTGACTGGTAGCAGAGAAAATCAATTGAATTACAGTGATAAGAACATAAGAAAGTCCCATCGTTATTATAATGAAGCTTGTTCCATCTCTTCCAATAATGGGTTTGATTAATATTCTATAAATGCACATACCAATGATAAACATGATGATAGCAACAGGGATAACCAAATAATATGGCCCTAAGCCTGTTATGCGATGTAATAACAAGGTCATAAACATTCCTACCATTAGGAATTCACCTTGTGCAAAATTGATTACCTTCATTACGCCAAATATCATCGTTAAACCAACCGATATAAGTGCATAGATTCCACCCATCGTTAACCCATTCAGTATTGTTTGACCTATTAACCAATATGATGACACAGTAGACCTCCTAAATTGATACACTCTATATTGGTCCATAGACCAATATAGAGTGTATTACTATTAATTTACTTTGGATTAATTGAACTTATCAGGTGCAATATATTCAGAACCTGCGTACTCAATAGGATATACTGCGACCGGTTTACCATATTGCCACTGTGAAACAGCAGGAACACCATTGATGTTTTCGCCCTTTTCATTGAATTCATAAACACCAGTTAATTGCATACCATCAAATTTATTGGCGGAAATTGTATTTCTTAATTCAACAGAATCAGTGCTACCGCAAATTTCTAAGGCATTTGCAATAATCTTTACTGCATCATAGGTGGGTCCAGATTGCTCTGTCATAAAATATCCATAGGTTTCTTCAAATTGATTTACGATTTTTGTATACTCTTCACTATTCTGGACTAATTTAGTGTTCCAGTTCCAGTTACCAACTGTAACAACACCGTTGGTTGCATCACCTAAAGCTTCGTAGAAGGAAGGCCAGTTAGAGTTACCCATTACCAATGGATAGAAATCAATGTCTCTCATTGCAGAGAAGATAAGCTTTTGCTCCTGCATATAACCATAAGGCATTACAACCTCAGCTCCAGAGTTTTTGATTGCTGTTATCATAGGTGCAAAGTCAGCATTTCCTGCTTGATAGGATTCGTCAAATACAATTTCCAATCCCATGTTTTGTGCACTCTTCCTTGCTCCATCAGCCATGTTGATTCCATTTGCTGAGTTCTCGTAAATAATAGCAACTTTTTTATAGGAATAACCCAGATCATTATTTAAGTAATTTAAAAACTCAATGTTATATTCACCTAATTGTGTTCCTCTGTTTGTAATAGAGAATACATATTGATATCCTTGATTTGTAATATCAACTGAGTTTGAGAAAGTTAAAAGAGGAACCTTATTCTTTTCAAATGCCGGAAGCATGGGAAGTGTTAGCGCGCTACTACCGCTACCAACAGCAGCCACTATGTCTTTGTCGCTTAAAGCTCTTTCCGCTACGTTCTTACTTTGTGCAGGATCACTTGTTCCATCAAATATTACCAGCTCAAGCTTCCTACCACCCAAAGCTTTGATACCACCGGCATCATTTATGTTTTTTACAGCTAAGTTAGCAGCATCCAGGCACATATTTCCTGATTCAGCACTACCGCCTGATAACGGATAAATAAATGCTATCTTAATTGCTTCCTCGTCTTTGGTAGGTTTTTCAGTAGCCTTATTCTCGTCATTTTTTCCTTCCGGTGAAGTTTGTGTGTTATTACCACAAGCTCCCAAAAACATGCTCACAATTAGTAGCAGCGTTACCATTAGACTGGTTTTTCTCTTTCTCATACTTATCTCCTTCTACCATGTTTTAGTGTTTTGTGTCATGGTTCATACATGCTTCTTGTTCGTATATACGAACCGTGTTCCTTATTGCAACTTAATTCTATCAGCTAATATGTATATTGTCAATATAATTATTGTATTTTTTTTGTCTATTTTCTATATGTAATAGTTATCAAAAGAGTAAAATTGTTGAATTCTACTTGTTGTAATAGTAAAATCTTAAAGAAATTGTATAAATTAACTCTTTGTTTACTAGCTATTGGACACATTCAAAGATAATTTTCTAGTTTATATTTACCGACTTATTTTTATGTTGTATAATAACTTACAATCAAACAATGTACGTCGGATAAAATGTATGAAAGAGGAGTTATCGCATGATTTAAGGAGGTGCACACAATGGATTTTACTGAGCATAGAACCTGCTCTAGAATATTAAATATTATAGAATTAGTATCAAAACATGATGAGGGAATGAGTTTTTCAGAAATGATAACCGAATTAGATATTCCTAAGGGAAGCATCCATCCCCTTATTCAGACCTTAGTTGCCCGCAAATATCTAAAGTTTAACGATAAAACTCAAAAATATCTCTTAGGTGAATCTCTATTTATTTTAGGTAATCAATATTTAAGTAGAGTTAATGTTTTGGATCACATAAAAGAAAAGTTAACTACGCTTACTAACTTAACTGATGAAACTACATATTTTGGAGTTTTATCAGGAGCTGATGTACTATACTTATTAAAGAGCGAATCAACCAATGCAATCCGTATCACTGCCTCAGTAGCAAATAAGCTTCCGGCCTATTCTACAGGATTCGGTAAAGCTATCTTAAGCCAATTTAGTTTAGAAGAGTTAAAGCAGCTTTATCCAGAGGGCTTAAAAGCCATAACCCCATATACGATTACCGATATTCATGTATTAGCAGAACAATCCCAAAAAACAAGGGAAACAGGAATCGCATATGAATATCAGGAATCAACTCTTGGAATCCGCTGTATCGCTACGCCAATACACCTAGAGCATAAGGTAGTTTCCGGCATTAGTATTGCAATACCAACTTATCGTTATGATGAAAGCAAAAAGGATTTATTTATTCGACATATACTAGAAACACGTTATCAAATCGAGCAAATACTGGAGCTAAATAAGTCCCAATGGTATCAGCTATAGTTGCTCGGCTCATCACTGAATTATATAAAGCATTCCAGACATACGTATTCTTATGTTATTGTCTGAATGTGGTAAAAAAAACGAGGCAGCGTTTAAATTTTAAACGTTACCTCGTTCAATATTATATGTCTAAATATTGTATGTTCTTATTCATTCTGATACCTGATATCTTCTTCCCTTTACTATGAATAACAAAGTCCACTATACGTGATCGCAGCTGATTGAGCAGCAATCTCGGGAATACTATTCGCATAGATCCCATATACTCATTACTGGAAAACATATTTTTCTCCATGAAAGTGTACCGCGTCAATATTATGAACTAGAATCGGCCGATCAAACATAATAGTCAAATGATAATACGCCATACCCTCCTGATTTATATTTCCATCTTTATCCGCCCTGTCTCCTATCACATAATGGGTAAAGGCACGTTGATCAAGAATAGCGTTATTATGAAAGCTTATTGTTAATTCATCATTCAGTTCGTCCAGTTTTCTTAATATGCTTTTAAACTCTGTGTCCTCCTGTATTTTTCCCTCGATTTCAATAATGCAGGAGAATGGTGTGATACTCATTTGCTTAATTGTGACATATTGATTAGCAAGGAATATTGTTTTATCTAAATAAGCCGTTTTCGTGTAATCCACCTGCGTATCAAAATTGATTGAAATATCCCAGCTATTATTATACAAGGTAGCAAATCTGCCCTCGGAAAAGTAGCCAAAGCTTCTCAAATCTATCGTATACTCTTTCCCTGTAATCGCCTCTTTCTTAATTACAGTGAATAGAAGATTAAATTGATTGGGCTTTAAATCCTCGTCCTCAAGCGAATAGTAATAACGATAACTCGCATCTTGATAATCCTCGAACAAACTTCCATTTGTTACGTCATTAAAGCAATAATTGCCCTGAGGAAGAATGCCATTATTGATTAATACCGTATCTAATTGCTTCGCTGTTACCCTTAATATAACAGTTGCTGCATTACCACTGGAAACAGCACCAAGTACTTCAATTGCTAATTCATCGGTATCAACTACCGTACCGAATGTGCTTGAGCTTAACTCTTCATATTGATCAAGGCCCATATATACCTGATCATCTGTATTATGTGATTTTTGATTTAATGAAAATATGCGAAAGAAATCCGTACCTAAGAGCTTATCTGCTGCTACCGTAACACCTCCGCCCAGAACAAGTAGTAGACAGGCGATGGCTGCAACCTTGAGCCATTTTGATGACAAGCATTTTGAAGCATTTCTTTTCTCATTTTCCCTCTTCTGGATCTTTTCTTTGATGATTGGAAGGTTATCTGGTGTACTTTTTTCTAAGATATCATTTATTCTTGAGAGAATATCAAGCTCGCTCATAATTTCCCCCACTTTCTATGATAGACATTTTGTTTATTGCCCTACTATACTTCCCGCGTACGGTAGCACAAGGTTTTTTTACAATTTCCGCTATCTCTTTATGAGAAAAACCCACAGAATAAAGTATTACGATTTCGCGTTCATCCTTTTTTAAGGTAGATAATAGCATAGTAAGCTCCTGTAAATGAATTGTTCTCATAAATGCATCTTCAGACGGAAGCTCTGTACTCAGTTCTACAAAACGCTTACTATCCTTAAGCTTCGTTAAGGCCAGATTACGCGCTATTTTCATAGCCCATGCTCTTGCATTCGTACTAGGATGATACTGATATGCTTTGTCCCAAATTCTAATAAAGGTATTTTGCATAATGTCTTCGGCGTCATATGGCGATTTCGTAATTACATAAGCCAAACCATATATGGCCTTATTCATTTCCATATAAAATTCTTGAAATGCATCCATATCCTTTTTTGATATCCGTACCATCAAGTCATCCATGTCCCCACTACTTAACAAAATCTCACCTCCGTATCAATATTACAATAATATAACTTTCGAACAAAGTAAAATGTTTAAGGAGTTTCTAAGAGATAATAAAATTGTGTAACTCTTGCTTCTTTCCCCAAAATTGAGTCAAAAGATGCGTCACCGCTTGACACCCTCCATTTTCATGCTATACTAATAAAGTCGCAAACGCCCTTAAATCAAGATCTATGGGCAATATATACCGAGTGTTCGAGACCTTCCACTCGTAAAACAAAACTAAAGGAGAATTTCATATGAAACAAAAAAGTACTTTATTCCTCACACAGGCTGCCGTAATCGCAGCCCTCTATACCGTTCTTGTTATTGTCTTCAGTTTTTCAAGCTTTGGCCCCGTACAGTTTAGAATTGCGGAAGCGCTTACGATTCTTCCTTATTTCACCCCGGCAGCCATTCCCGGACTTGCCATCGGATGTTTTTTAAGCAACCTTCTGAACAGTGCAGATGTACTGGATATTGTCTT
>JAEYRK010000009.1 GCA_023435645.1 Bacillota bacterium | reverse complement strand
GAATCTATCAGAAATATTGTATATGGCTGTATCTATAATCCCAAGCATCCGGCTGCGGACGAACAGGGATTTCGAACAGATGTCCTGGAGCTGATGCGTGATCTGAAATCAACAGCAATCCGATATCCGGGAGGAAATCTTGTATCAGCCTATCACTGGATGGACGGAATTGGACCCAAGGAGGAACGACCGGTCCGCTTCGAGAAGGCTTGGAAAATGATAGAGAATAATCATATGGGGATCGATGAATATACAGACTGGGTGAAAAAAGCCGGTGCAGAGCCTATGCTGGCTGTCAATCTTGGAACAGGAACACCGGAGGAGGCCTCCTATGAAATCGAATACACCAATATGGAGGGCGGTACCTACTATAGTGATCTGCGCAAGAAATATGGGCATGAAAAGCCCCATAATATCAAACTATGGTGTCTTGGGAATGAAATGGACGGAACCTGGCAGATGGGTGAAAAAACAGCGGAGGAATACGGACGTATCGCAAATGAAACAGCAAAGCAGATGAGATGCATAGATCCGGACATTGAGCTGGTGGCCTGCGGCAGCTGTGCTAATGATAAATCACATCCATCCTTCCCGGAATGGGATCGTGTTGTATTAGAGCAATGTTATGATAAGGTAGATTATCTGTCCCTACACCGTTATTATAATTATGATCCGGAAAGTGTGAAGGGAACGGTATTCCCCTCACAATTTACCCCGGAGGATCTACCCTGTATCGCTCAGGATCTAACCTCCTTTATTGATACGGTTTGTGCCGCTGCTGATTATGTGAAGGGATTGAAGTATTCTGACAAGACCATTCATATCTGCTTTGATGAATGGGGCGTATTTTCCAGCCAAACAGCGAAGGCGGAGGGACTGGACTGGAGTGAACGCTTACAGCTGGAGCCCGGGAAACGTCCTGTGGGAACAAATCTCATTGATGCCTGTCTCTTTGGCAGCATCTTAATCGCATTTATGAACCGCTGTGACCGTGTAAAAATAGCCTGCCAATCAATTGTCATCGGAAGCGTAATCGGAGTTGACCCGGAAGGCGGGGCTTTCAGGCAGACAACCTTCTATCCGTTTCAACAGGCTGCCACCTATGGGAAGGGAGTGGCACTTCGCCCAGCCCTGAACAGTCCATTGAAGGATACCGAACGCTATGGGAAACAGCCCTATGTTCAGACTGCCGGTGTGTATGATGAGGAGAGCGGTGTGGTAACCGTATTTGCTGTAAATCTTGATTTAAGGGAGAGTGCTGAGCTTGATTGTGTACTCCAATTTGATCAGGTAGAATTGTTCCAGCATATTCAGCTGCATGAGGATCAGCCCCTGGCCATCAATAGCTTTGAAAATCCCAATCGGGTTGTTCCTAAGGCGATAGCTGTTACAGATCAGGTTGTACTACCACCCTTAAGCTGGAATGTGCTACGTTATCGTGTGAAATAAAGAAGTTAGAAAAGAAATACCATATCAAACTGGAGCTGCTGCAGATCGCTCGCCTAAGTTCAGATTCTGCGGCAGCTCCGCGCTTATTTGCCACACATGCGAGGTTATATAGCTGCAGAAAACCATGACAGGAAGGACCGCCCATGGTTTTTTTGCAATTTATGATAGCCTATTGATACGAGGGAACAATTGTAGTATAATTGCTAAAACGAAAAAGCAAATAGCTTGGGATAGAGGTAGCTATGAAGAATCAAAAGATAATTCTTTGGAATAAATCCTTTCTATTTTTAATCCTGATCAGTCTCTTTTCCTCGATGGGCTTTAACATGGTCTATGTAATGATTTCAAATTATGCCATCAGTCTGAAGGATTCCTTGACAATCGCGGGCATGATATCCGGGATATTTTCGATTTCTGCCTTGCTGGTCCGCCCGATTGCGGGAAGATCGGCAGATTATTTTAGTAAGAGAAATCTATGTATCCTGGCTAACCTGTTCATGGGATTAGCTGTGCTTGGCTATGGCTTTACTGATCAGATCTCGGTGCTATTTCTGCTGAGGATTCTTCATGGATTTGCATTTGGACTCAGCAGTACGGCTACCATAGCTCTGGTAACGGAATTTATTCCGAAGGAGAGGATGGGAGAAGGGATTGGCTGCTATGGAATCGGGCAGGTGATTTCCCAGGTCATCGGACCAAATCTGGGGGTCGATATTGCGAATGATTTCGGCTTTCAGCCCTTGTTTCTGCTAACCTCAGCGCTGGCGATCCTTTCGGGGCTTCTGCTAATGCTTTTCCCTTACCCGAAGACGAATAAAATCAGAGGCAACAGTAAACCAAAGCTGACACTCCAAAGTCTAATCGCGAAGGAGGTAGTGGTATATACGATTGTCGGCGGAATGTTTTCCTTTAGTAATGGCGTGATAAGCTCCTTCCTGATCCTATTAGGGAAGGAGAGGCAGATTGCCAATGCCGGTATCTTTTTCTCCGTAGGAGCGATTGTGCTCTTCGTGGTGCGTCTGTTGATTAGCCGTATGATCGATAAGCATAGCTTAACACTGATCGTCAATCTATCCTTATTGTTAACGGCATGCTCCATGGTGATGATAGGAGCTGCGCCTGCTTTAGGCTGGCTAGTTCTTGCATCGGTGTTAAAATCTTTGGGACAGGGCACCGGGCAGATATCACTTCAGACCGAATGTATCAAAAGAGTGGATCCGACTAGGGTCGGGGTGGCGATGAGTACGTTTTACATAGGAGCAGATATCGGTCAGGGCTTGGGTCCGATTTTAGGGGGAGCATTATCGGATCGTTTTAATTACATGGTGATGTATTTTACCTGTGGGGCCCTCATGGTCCTTACGATGCTATTCTTTCACCTGTATCAGAGGAATCAAAGGAAGAAAGCCAAGGAATGATTGACATGGATATTATTTTATCCTACGATAAAGCTAAAAGCAGCAAGATTGGAGGACATCAGTGGAAAAGAAAAAAAATACTGCCACAGTACAAATAAAACAGATTGCAGAGAAGCTTGGTGTATCTTCCGGAACGGTTTCAATCGTTTTGAATGGACGGGGGGATCAGATGAGGATCTCTCAAGCAACACAAAAACGAATTCAGGATATGGCGAAGGAGCTGAATTATCAGCCGAACATCTATGCAAGACGACTTCGAAAATCTGCAGAGGAGGAAGCACCTTATATCATTGCGGTATTTTGGAGAGAGGAATACCTGGATGATTTACTGGCACAGTTTCTAAAGGGGCTGTATCATACCATCAAGAAGAATAACCTAAATATTGAGTTGGTATTACAGGCCTATGATTTTGGTAATCTTGCAAAATATCATCACTCCATCAATAGCACTCATTTTAATGGAGCAATCATCGGCGGGATATCAAATGAAGATCAAGCCTATCTGGAACAGAATGAAATTGACATCCCGATTGTATTGGTTGGTAGAAGTACCAAGAAGTATAATAGTGTTTTGATTGATTATTATGAGGCAGGAGCATCCATTGCCAACTTATTTTCCATAAGAGAGCATAAAACAGTAGGGCTGATTGGCTTGTCCACAAGGGGTAAATCGGTCCAGCTGATTGAGCTGGCCTTTAAGGAAACCTGTAGGGAGAAAAAGCTTCATTTAGATGAGGGCTGCATCTCCTACTGTGAAGAGCGAAGCTTTGCCTCTGGATATGCTTCAGCGATGAAACTCCTGTCAAATGAGCATCAGCCGACGGCTATTTTTGTTATGGATGGAAGAAATGCCTTAGGAGTATTAAAGGCCTGTAAAACCATGGGCTTAAAGGTGCCTCAGGATATCGAAATGCTGGTATTTGGTGAAAATGAATATTTCAGCTATTCGGAGCCTTCGATTACTACCATACAGCAGCCGATGGAGCAATTCGCTGAAAGCTCTCTGAACATGATCTTAATGTCCATAAAAAATAAAATAGATATTCCGATGATTCAGGAGCTGGCTCCAATCTTTCATTTCAGGGAAAGCTGCGGAGGCTTTACGAGATAGTAATAGGCAGGGAAAGCGCGGAGACTTTACGAAATCGAAGAGGCAGGAAAGCTCATTTACGAAATGACGGGATTTTACAGAATTGGAAAATGAAAGAAATATTGACTTTCAAGAGGGAATAGGATAAAATTGCTATATAGCTAAAACGAAATAGCAAGGAGGAGATATTTGAAATGAAATATGGAAGAATGTTTTTGAAACGCTTTATTATGATTTCTGCTGTTGTTGCAATGGTTATTCCAAGTGTATCCGGTTCGAAGGCGGAAGCCGTGGCAGCTACAACAAAAAAATCAACCTCAGAATCAACCAAAGTATCTGTGGATAAGAAGGGGTTCGATTCCAAAGGAAGAATGGTAGCTTATTTCGGATCCCCTGTGATTGACGGTAAGGTGGATCAGATATGGAACACTGCACCGAAGGTAACCCCCAAATACATAACTGGCAATTTGAAAACCTCAGCTACATTTCGGGCGTTGTGGGATGATAAAGCGCTATATATCCTTGCGGAGGTGAAGGATAATGATTTATCCGTACAGTCCGGTACTCCTTATATGCAGGATTCCTTTGAGCTCTTCCTGGATGAGAACAATAATAAGACACAGGAATATGGTGCAGATGATCTACATTTTAGAGTGAATTATGAAAATACCCAAACGGCGGATAACGGAAAAATAGAACGATTTTATACCAGTGCGAA
>JAEYRK010000088.1 GCA_023435645.1 Bacillota bacterium | reverse complement strand
CCACCGGGTACCGGAGTGATTGCACTTACGACGGGGAATACATCCTCGTAATCCACATCCCCACAAAGCTTATGATTTTCATCCCTGTTCATGCCGACATCGATGATAACTGCACCTTCCTTCACGTAATCCCTGGTAATAAAACGAGGCTTCCCGATGGCGGCGATCAGAATATCAGCCCTCTTTGTCACTTCCTTTAAATCCCTTGTTCTGGAATGACAAATTGTAACTGTCGCATTCTCCCGTAGCATCAGCATCGCCATTGGCTTTCCTACGATATTGCTTCTGCCGACGATGACACATTCCTTGCCCTCCGTTGGAATATCATAACGCTTCAATAGCTCTATCACACCTGCCGGTGTACAGGAAATAAAGCCCTTCTTACCGATACTTAAGTTTCCAACGCTCTGGGGATGAAAGCCATCCACATCCTTCTCTACTGCGATATTCTGGATTACCACATCTTCATCTATATGCCTTGGTAAGGGAAGCTGAACTAGGATTCCATTGACAGTCGAATCTGAATTCAGCTTTCTTACAAGCGTTAGCAGCTCCTCCTGCGTAGTCTCCTCCGGGAGCTCATATGAAATTGATTGAATTCCGGTCTCATTACAAGCCTTTTTTTTATTTCCCACATAAACGGTGGAGGCCGGATCATTTCCTACCTGAATAACACATAAGGTGACATCTACTCTTTGCTCCTTTAGTAAAGCTACTCTTTCCCTAACCTCGTCCTTAATCTCTGCAGAAATTCTTCTGCCATCGATCATAACTGCCATTTCTATATCTCTCCCATCCATTTCGTTATGTTGTATTACCCATCTTATTGTTCTGGTAAATCATCATTTCTATTCTAATATATTCCATCCGATATCACAAGAAATATTTGCTGGTCGAAAACTAGAAAAGAAGCTTGAAATTTAGCACAAAAGAAATATAATATAAACCATTGCGAAAACGTTTGCATCAGCGTATAAAAAGGAATCAGAACCTAAGACGAAAAAGAATTGCAGGAGAGCCTTATGACAAAATTAAACAGCCTATTCATGAAAAGGAATGGGACAATTACAGAACAAATGAAGCCTAAGAATGAATCCCTCGTTAAGCTGGTCTGGCCTGTTTTTATCGAGATGACCTTAACCATGATGGTCGGAAATGTGGATCAATATATGGTTAAGAGCTATTCAGAGAATGCCGTCGGCGCTATCGGAAATGCTAATCAGATTATCAATCTTTTATTAATTATGTTTACCGTCATCAGTATGTCAACGACAATATTGGTTTCCCAGTATATCGGCTCGAAGCAGAAACAGAAATTATCAGTGATCTATACCCTGTCGATTGCAGTAAACCTGATCTTCAGCATTATCATTTCCCTGATTGTACTTCTGTTCACAGACCAGATTTTTGCCTTTATGAAGGTCCCCCAGGAAATCTTAGCGGATGCCACTATCTTCATCAAATGGGTGGGAGGCTTCATCTTCCTACAGGGTCTCATTGCAACCTTCTCCGCCATCTTTCGATCCAACCGGATGATGAAGGATACCATGATGATTTCCATACTCATCAATATCATCAACCTCCTAGGAAATGTTCTGCTGGTGAATGGCTTTGGCCCTATCCCGGCCCTTGGAGTGGCTGGCTCTGCCATTGCTACGAATATCAGCCGTCTTGCCGGAGTCATTATGTTTATCTTCTTATTCCTGAAGAAGTTTGAAGCTAAGATTTCACTGAAGCATTTAAAACCCTTCCCTGTGGTGGAGCTGAACAAGCTGCTTGGAATCGGTCTTCCTTCCGGAGGGGAATCCTTCAGCTTTTCGATGGTAATGACTTTTCTTATGAAGATCGTGAATTCCTTCGGAACCTTTGCCATCAATACCAGAGTACTCACCGGGACCTTCTCCTGGTTTGCCAACAGCTATTCTGTCGCTGTAGGACAGGCCTCTCAGGTAATCATCGGCAATTATATGGGGGCAGGCGAAATCGATAAGGTGGACAAAAGGGTCATGGCGAATCTAAGAAATTCTATTTTTGTTTCCATCCTTATGACCGTCACGATGTTTCTGTTTTCTGATTTCCTCTTCGGACTGTTCTCCAGTGATCCCAAGGTATTGGAGCTGGGTAAAAAAATTCTGCTGGTTGAGGTCTTCCTAGAGATTGGCAAATGCTCCAATGTCACACTGGTCCGCTCTCTGCAGGCTACAGGGGATATTAAGTTCCCTATGATGGTGGGAATCCTCTCCATGTGGGCAGTTGCCTTCGGACTTGGTTTCTTTCTGGGCGTGGTATGCAAGCTGGGACTCGTTGGTGTATGGATCGGAATGGCCCTGGATGAAGATATCCGTGCGATTATTTTCTTTCTTCGTTGGAAACGGGGTAAATGGAAAACCATACGCTTGATCAATGACTAGGGCATACGAATTCTAAATCAATGAGGATAAGTGTTTATGAATGTGCGCACGTCAATGAAAAGTCTCCGGGTGTTATAACCCGGAGACTATTTTGAGTATACATATGTTGTTACATGCAGCCCTGACCAATGGGATAAAAAGCTGCATCCGGTAAGCCGGTTGCACTGACAATCCGGCCACGGGGGCATGGCATTTAGCTTTTGTAATAATTGATCAGACAGCCCTTCAGAATGATTTCTCTCTCATCATCCGTCAAATTACCGATTTTCAGTGTGAATTCCTTCATTTCTTTATTCACTACATAAGCCTTAACTTCGGATGATTTCTCTGTTATTGCCTTCCTTACATCCTTCACAAACAGATAATCCCCATTGACAAAGGGTAATTCTTCTTCATAAATAAATGGCAGCATACCCCAGTTGATCAGGTTAGAACGATAACGCTTCGTCGCATATTCCTTCGCAATATTCGCCAATCCTCCAAGCACCTTTTGGCAGCTGGCAGCCTGCTCCCTGGCAGAGCCGTCACCAGGCTTTACTGCATAAATCGTACTGCCGATCTGGGTAGCTCTTTGATCAATGGCAAATTTAGCCGCGATCGTGTCATATACCTCCCTCAGCTCACTGCAAGCAGCAACAATGTCCTCTCCTGCAGCTCTGGCCTTCTCTGCCTTTTGTATCGCCTTAGCACGGCCTACATAGGCAGGATCCTTTCTTGACAGGGTAAATTCTGCAAGACCTAAGGGGTTGGAGCGGTAGGAGGAGGTCTCACCGGAAGGAATTAATTCATCGGTGGTGGTAACAGGATCATGTATCTCTGACACCACCTTCAGAATCATGTCCTCGGATAAAGCGGTCATGGCAGGCCAATCTACGATACCAGGACCAAATTTCACTTCCACAGAAACATCGGGCTTACCGATTCCGTTATAGACTCTATTCTCATAAATTGTATGGTCAAAATAATACTTCGGCTTACTGAAGTTCACATCGATATGCTCCGCAGAGGTCAAATAGCCCTTATTGGCTGCCGTTGCTGCGATGGAGCGGGTATCCATCAATGCTACCGATGCGATCTGACCGGCAGTGATCTTGGAGCCCTCACGGTTCGGGAAGTTTCTTGTGGTATGTCGGATGGATAAGCCATGATTGGCAGGAACATCACCGGCACCAAAGCAGGGGCCGCAGAAGGCAGTACGGAGGGTTGCGCCCGAGGCCATCAGTTTCGCCACGCTTCCGTTCTTAACCAGCTCCATATAGACCGGCTGGCTGGCTGGATATACGCTTAGGGAGAATTCGTCCGCTCCGATGGATTTCCCTGCGAGAATATCAGTGGCATCACAGATGTTTTCAAAGCCACCACCGGCACAGCCTGCAATGGAGCCCTGCTCTACATATAATCTTCCATTTCTTATCTTATCCTTTAAGGAGTATTTGACTTTATTGTTATCCAGGCTTACCATCGCCTTCTGCTCAATGAGAGTAAGAATATCATAGAGGTTTGCATTCAGCTCATCAATGGTATAGACATTACTGGGGTGGAAGGGCATAGCAATCATCGGTTTGAGTTCGGAAAGATCTACATAGATCATACCGTCATAATATGCCACCGCCTGGGGCTTTAATTCCTTATAATCCTCCGGTCTTCGGTGAAGCTCATAGTATTCCTTTACTTTACTGTCCGTTACCCAGATGGAGGACAGACAGGTAGTCTCCGTGGTCATGACATCGATCCCGATACGGTAATCCACACTCAAATGCTCAATACCATCACCGACAAATTCCATTACCTTATTATTCACATAACCATTTTCAAATACGGCGCCAATAATAGCCAATGCCACATCCTGAGGACCTACACCCTTCCTGGGCTTACCGGTCAGATAGACTGCAACAACTTCGGGCATATTGATATCGTAGGTACGGCGGAGCAGCTGCTTCACAATCTCGGGTCCGCCCTCTCCCATTGCCATGGTACCTAAAGCACCGTAACGGGTATGGCTGTCAGAGCCAAGAATCATGCCTCCACCGGTTGCCAGCATTTCACGGGCATACTGATGAATGACTGCTTGGTGGGGAGGTACATAGACTCCTCCGTACTTCTTCGCACAGGAGAGACCATACATATGGTCATCCTCATTGATGGTACCTCCAACTGCACAGAGACTGTTATGACAATTGGTCAGAACATAGGGAACAGGAAATTCTGAAAGTCCGCTGGCTCTGGCTGTTTGAAGGATCCCGACAAAGGTAATATCATGGGAGGTCAGCTTATCGAATTTGATTTTTAATTGCTCCATGCTACCGGAGCTGTTATGCTTCTCTAAAATTTCATAAGCCATCGTTCCTTTTTTACCGGCTTCCTTATGTACTTCCTCCAGTCCTGTTTTTGCCTTGATTTCTGCTACAGCCTCCGGATGCTCCGCGATCACTTCAGTTCCCTTTAGGAGATATACTCCCTTGTCAAATAATTTAATCATCCTGCTTTCTCCTTTATTTCTCCTTCATAAAGTAATGCTCTGATTTAAATTGCAAAATGCACCTTGCAATGGAAACCGGCGGTCCCTTGTGATGAACCGTCGGTTGATTGTAAAGTGCAGAGCTAATTCTTATTCGTCCATTTCACCTGTTTGAAAATTAATTCTGTACTCCTCGTCACAGGTGATCAGCCGGGAGGTTAAAAAGCCATTGGAAGCCTTTACCTTCATTCGTATGGTTCCATTCTCCTCATTGTCAAAGCGAATTGTTATCTTACCGTCAAATTTATCATTGAATAATCCGGCATCTTGCAAATACTTGTGTTCATAGCCGTCAAATTTAAACCGAATTTCCAGATTGGCTTCCATTCCGAGTAAATTTACCGGTAGCAAATCCAAGGACTGCTTTGAATTGGATTCAACGCCAGCATATTCATAGATTGTTTCATCAATCATGCCTTCTGAATCAACAAAATAAGCATTCAGGTATTCCAGCTTTAAGTCAGAGTTATTGATGATTTTGATCTTTCCGGACTCGTTTTCAATGATCATTAATATCGCTGCCATCACTGCAATGACACCAACTGTTGCAGATAGTATGATTCTTTTCTTGATGCTCATTGGTTGCTTTTGATTGATTTCCTTCTTCTTTATTTTTCTCATGATGTAACCTCCATCCGCTCCTATGTTTTCTACAGACATAACTAATCATAATAGTTGACTATAAAATAATCAAGTACTAATTTTCTCATTTCAGTGATAATAAATGAAATTTGGGCAATCCCAATGAATAGAGGCACCTTTCCATCCCATAGCTTTCCTGCGTATATATCACCGCAGTCTGCTAAGGAAATGACAGGTGCCTCATAGGAAGCTTTATAGGCTTCATTTGTTCGTTTTATCCAGTAGGTATAGCTCTATGCATCTATGATTGATTCGTGATTTTTGTGGATCATTCTATTCATCAGATCACTGATCATGAAAGCAATTATTCTGTCTTGAAAATCATGATTGCAGCCTCCAGTTCAGCAGCCTCCCTGTTCAGAGCCTTTGCTGAATCATTCAGCCGTTTTACGGAATCAAGCTGCTGTTGTGCTGTTGCATCCACTTCCTCAGAGGCGGCAGAGGTTTCTTCTGCCACAGCAGAAATATTCTCGATGGCTGACAGGGTATCTGCCTTGGAATGATTGATTTCTTCAATACCGGAGGCAATCCCTTCCAGCTTTGCAGCCAAATCATCCACATGAAGATTGATATTATGGAAGAGCTTAACTACATTATTTAATCTTGCTTCGGTTGACTTTGATACCCCTTCCGCATCCTTAACTGTTATGACCGTTTTATGGGTCTTGGCGGAAATCTTCTTTATGATACCCTCAATCTCCGATGCAGCGGTAACGGTTTTCTGGGACAGATTCCTTATCTCACCGGCTACTACTGCAAAGCCCCGACCAGCATCTCCAGCTCTGGCTGCCTCGATGGAGGCATTTAAGGATAAGAGGTTGGTCTGCTCAGCTATATCGTTGATCACTGAAATAATCGCTGTAATTGTTTTAGATTCTCTCTCAAGGTCTTCAATTTCTTGAATGGTTTGCTTCGTAGCCTTGATGCTTTCATTGGTAGCGATATTCAACTGATCAATCTCTTTAATGCCATCCTTGACCACATTTTTTGTATTCAATGTGATCTCTTCGATCGCCTTGGAGTTCTCAGCCACCAAATTAATCTGATCTGCCAGTTCATCCGTAAGCTTCAGGCAATGCTCCGTATCCTCCGCTTGCTGTTCGTTTCCTTGTTGGATTTCGGTAATCGCCGATGAAATATCCTTGGATGAAATCAAAAGGAGCTCGGAGTTTTCGGATACATTCTTCGAGGATTCGATTACATTCCGTCCTACTCCGGAGGCTTTAATAATCAGACCCTTCATATGTCCAATCATTTGATTGATGCTTTCGGATAAGATTCCGAATTCATCCTTACGCTTGGATTGTACAGTAACCGTCAAATCACCATTAGAGGCAGCGTTCAATGTCTTCATCATCCTCTTGATTACTTTCCCTATAATATAGGAAACATAGATACCGATACCGATTGCGGCTGCACTGGCAATCAAAACCCAGAAGTTAGTCATGGATTTGATGGAATCTGCCTGGCTTGTCAGATGCGTCTCAGGAATCAGGGCACTTACCATAGCTCCGGTTTTCCCGATTTTAGAGTAGATAAACAGCATTTGATTACCCTTATACTCTACCTGCTTGTGCCCTAAAGCATCTTCTGACTTAAGTGCATCTGCAAAAAATGGTTCATTTACAAAGATGGGTTCTGCTACATCTCCTTCTGCAGTGATCTCTCTGCCATCCGGAGAGATAAATGCAAACCTGCTGTCATCAGGAAGCTCCAAGGTTTTCATAACATCGGTTACCGCATCCATTGAAATATCTGTGATGAGATATCCAATCGGCTTGGAACCACTACTCAGATATAGTCTGGTTAATGAAATAGCATATTTTGATACCATCATATCCAGCTGCTCATCAATAAAGGGATGGTAACCGGACCAGAGATTCGTAATCTCCCTGCTGTCCAGCTTCTTTGCTTCTTCTGTTGTTGAAAACTCCGCATAGGGATTAACTGTCACATCAAAAGCACCAAGGGAGGTAACTGGCTGTCCATAGTTTGTAACTATTGTAATACTCTCCATGAACCGATCCGCTGTAACCATCGTAGTTGCATTGCTACGAACCGCTTTGAATTTTTTGCTTTCCTCCAGTATGTCACCGGCATAAGTTCCGCTGTAATACTCACGGGCAGAAGCGTCATTTGCAAACTGCAGGGCCTTATCCTCGACATTATGTAATACCAATTCATAGTACTCACTGGTCTTCTTAATAGATGAGATCGTAGCATCAGTAAACGTATTAATGATTGCGCTGGATGATTCTCGATAGGCGGTATTTCCTAATATTAATATAAATACAACAGGAACCAGGAAAAATAACATCAGCTTCACTCTGATACTCCTGAATAGCTTGATAAATATATCCTCAACTCTTTTGTTTTTTAGATAATGCCATAGCTTTATCATATGATACCTCACCTTCCAAGATGTCAAATAGTCTAAATTTACTATTTGATATTATCATATCAATTTTCCCCGTACAAAACAATAGAATTTTGCAATTTTAGACAATAAATGAATCCATTTCAGAATTGTCTTAATCATATATTATAAAATTCTACACTTTTTTCTCATCTATGTATTTTTTATCCTTCTAAGGATATCACTGGTTTGTAATATTCTTATCTCTGTACTCTTCCGGAGGCGTCTCCTGCCACCAGGGCATCCACCTCTGCTCTGGTAACCAGATTGAAGTCGCCCGGAATGGTATGCTTTAAGGCTGAGGCTGCCACACCGAATTCTAAGGCCTCCTTCATATCCTTACCATCCAGCAGTCCGCAGATAAAGCCTCCTGCAAAGGCATCTCCTCCACCGACACGGTCCACAATGCGGATGTCATATTGTTTGGAACGATAAAATTCCTTACCGTCATAAATGCAGGCAGACCAGCCATTATCCGATGCAGAGTAGCTTTCTCTCAAGGAGCTAACCACATATTTGAAGTGAAATTTATCCACCATTTGTGCGAAGATGTCCTGATAGCCAGACAACTCCAGCGCTCCGCTGGTAACATCGGTCTTACCAGGTCGGAAACCCAATACCTTTTCCGCATCCTCTTCATTACCGATACAGACATCCACATACTGCATCAGATGAGTCATAACTCTCTGTGCTTTTTCGGAGGTCCAGAGCTTCTTACGGAAGTTAAGATCAACAGAAACCGTGATATTTTTACGTTTTGCTGCCTTTAAGGCTTCCTCCGTCAACAACGCTGCCTTATCACTGATCGCAGGGGTGATTCCGGTAAAATGGAACCAGTCCGCTCCTTCAAAAATAGCATCAAAATTAAAATCCGAAGGCTCTGCATCTGCAATTGATGCATGGGCTCTATCATATACAACATTAGAGGCTCTCATGGAAGCTCCTGTCTCCAGGAAATAGATTCCTAGACGTTCTCCACCTCTTGCCACAAAATCACAGTTTACCTTATATTTTCGTAAGGCTGCGATAGCACTGTCTCCGATTGGATTCTTCGGAACCTTAGTTACAAAATAAGCCTGGTGACCATAATTAGCCAAGGATACCGCCACATTGGCTTCTCCTCCGCCGTAGCATACTTCAAAGATGTCTGATTGGATAAATCGCTGGTTACCGGGGGTGGAAAGTCGGAGCATAATCTCTCCCAATGTAATAATTTTAGCCATGATTTTTCTCCTTTATCTATAGTGTTATAAAACATTTCCACTATTCAGTATAGGACGGTCGCTAATTTTCGTCAAGTCTGTTATGGTTGATTCTTCCACATGACTTGACGTTGGATACTCTACTGTTCTATAATGAAGCGGAACATAACTATATCCTATGGTAGCATGGAGGTTCCAATGAGAGAATTTATGGATGAGGATTTTTTACTGTCTACGGAAACAGCAAAAGTGCTTTATCATAAATATGCGAAGGAGTTACCCATCGTGGATTATCACTGTCATATCGTTCCCGCTGAAATCGCTGAGGATATACGCTTTGATAATATCACAAAGCTATGGCTGGGTGCGGATCACTATAAGTGGCGCCTTATGCGAGCCAATGGAATTGATGAAGCTTATATTACCGGGGATGTACCGGATCGGGATAAATTCCAGAAATGGGCTGAAACGCTGGAGCGAGCCATCGGTAATCCCCTCTATCACTGGAGTCATCTGGAGCTGAAGCGTTATTTTGGTTATGAAGGAACCTTAAGGACTGAAACTGCAGAGGAGGTATGGCAGCTCTGTAATGCACGGCTTAAGGAGTCTGATATGAGCGCAAGAGGACTGATCCGTAGATCCAATGTTAAGATACTCTGTACAACGGATGATCCTGTGGATTCCCTGGAGCATCACAGAGCGCTTAGGAAGGATGCGAATTTCCGGACGTTGGTACTCCCCACCTTTCGCCCTGAGGAAGCCATGGGTATAGAAAAGCCGGGTTATCTCATATACCTTAAGAAGCTATCCGGAGCCAGTGGTATCCCAATTACAGACTTTAAAACCCTCTGTGCAGCAATCACGGACCGAATGGAATTCTTTCACCAAAACGGCTGCTGCATATCAGATCATGGTATGGAATTTGTTATGTACTATCCTGCTTCGGAGACAGAGCTGGAAGCAATCATGAGGAAACGTCTCTCCGGTGAGAGCCTGACGAAAATGGAGATCCTGCAATTCAAGACTGCTTTCCTGATCTATGTAGGTAGGGAATATCATAGATTAAATTGGGTCATGCAGCTTCATTATGGTGTTAAGAGGAATAATAATACCCGCTTTTTCCGTAAAATCGGAATTAATACGGGCTTTGACTGTATTGATGACAGCTGCACCTCCTCGGCACAGCTGGCTGATTTCTTAGATGCTCTGGATGTAACCAATCAGCTGCCGAAGACCATATTATATTCCCTAAATCCTACCGATAATACTGCGATCGAGACCGTAATTGGATGCTTTGAGGACTCCTCCTCCCTCGGGAAGCTTCAGCATGGGTCTGCCTGGTGGTTCAATGATCATAAGCCCGGCATGAGAGACCACATGATAACATTATCAAGCCTAAGCCTCTTAAGCAATTTTGTCGGAATGCTTACCGACTCCAGAAGCTTCCTATCCTATACAAGACATGAATACTTCAGACGCATACTCTGCGATTATCTGGGCGCTTTGGTTGAGAACGGGGAGTATCCGAAGGATCCTCAGCTGCTGGGAAGAATCGTTCAGGATATATCCTATTTTAACAGTATGCGATATTTCGCTTTCGAGGAGTAGCATGTCTACAATCTATGATGATCAGGAGTAATCATCCTGCCCCTTCAGCCGGTATAATAAAAGGATATTACCGTTAGCTGCCTTAAGACAGGCCAACGGATAATATCCTTTTCTATGTAGAATAAAAATATTGCGATCTATTAAGTACAAATTCAGCTGATGCATGGTCAAGGAAATGTCATAAGAGGGCACTTATCTTCCATGCCGTAAGGTCAAGCCTCCTGCCTTCTCCTTTGCCACATGATTCTGACGGAACATCGTGACAAAGCCTAGAATCATGCTGACCACTGCAATGAAGAAAGGTAGTAGCACCTCATTTCCGGTATTCTGATATTCATGAAGGCCGCTAAAGCATAGCAGCAATGAAATACCGGAGATCATTGCAAACAGCAATCCACTGGTGAAGCGCCCATACTTGCTGTATTGATATCTGATTACTATATTTCTCATCTCTCCACATCCTTTAATAACGATTTAATTCCTTCTACTATTAAACGATTTAAAAAAGGAAATGGTTTCATATTTTTAAAAAAATTTTTTATTTTTTTGGAACATTTTTTTGGGCATGCTTCGTATGGCCTCCCGGTGTGTCTATAATTCCTAATATTGTACGCTCCATAAGCCAAGAACCTTCTTAAGACAGTAGGAATAATTTACCTTGGCAATCGCCTCTGTTGTATATATCGGAAGCTTCCTATACAAAGTATCATTGATATAATAGTTGGCATAGCCCGCTACTGTACCAGCCTGTATGGGAGCATGAAGTTCCTTGGGAATTTCATATTCTACCCGGACTAATTCATCCTTCCTCATGAGGAGGAGCAGATTACCATCCAGACTTAAGACCTCCAGCTTCTTCTGTCCGTTTTTCACCGGTATGGGCTCCAACGTAACCTCTTGGTAGATTTGCTTCTTCTCATAATGTTCAATCCCGTAGTTCATCAGCTTCTTGGTATCAGTCCATTTAAAGCCCTTATTGGGCGGCCATCCGCAGCCGAGGACAACGGAAATCAGGGTACGGTCAGGACGTTTGATGGCCCCAACAAAGCAATAGCCTGCCTTCCCGGTAAAACCAGTCTTCACACCGATTGCTCCCTCCATCATATAAAGAAATCTATTCTTGTTCGTAACGGAGAAGCTCCTGCCCTTAATTAATTCCTTGAATTGATAGGAAGCGGTATTCGTAATATGAATAAATTGCTCATTCTTGATGGCATAGCTGGCTATCACAGCCAAATCCCTGGCTGTGGTATAATGACCTTCTGCATCCAAGCCGTTTGGAGTGACAAAATTTGTGTCCCTACAGTCCAGGGCCCTGGCCTTGTCATTCATCATCGTTGCGAAGCCCTCCACAGACCCTCCGACGTACTCAGCGATCGCAACTGCTGAATCATTATGACTTTCTAGCATAAGGGAGTAGAGAAGGTCCCGAAGGTAATACTTTTCATCGGTTCTGATCCCCAGCTGAACATCCGGCTGTTTGGCGGCATGGGAGGATACTGTGACGATATCATTCAGATCTGCATTCTCCAGGGTTACGATACAGGTCATAATCTTTGTCGTACTGGCCATCGGCATCCTGTCATAGCCATGCTCAGCATATAATACACGGTTATTGTCCCCATCCAGCAGCAAGGCTGATTTCGCCTGGAGGCTGATTTCCTTCGGGGCTAGCACTGTATTCTCTACCCTCTCCCCTGCCTCTGACGGATCAATCAGATTCTTATATTCCTGCTCATTATCGATGAACCGTTTGTTTTCATTGCGAAGCTCTGCTTCAAAATCCTCCTTCTCCAGACCGGAATAATCCAGAATTTTATCATAATAGGTCTTAAGGGAATAATAATTATAGCCAGCAAAGAGGGCCAGCATCACGATACAGGGAATGATTGTCCTTAGCTTCTTCTTCAACATAAAACCTCCCATCCGTTTCTTAATTAAATCTATTGTAAAAGTTGTGGATTATTCATGTTTTACAGTAGAAGTTGTATTGTTTTACAATATAACGAAATCACAGGATACTGATATTATGAGCAGAAGGAACCGAATGCTATTTCCAAGGTAAAAAAGGAGCTGTCCAAAGACAGCCCCAAAACAAATGACGCATATATAATATTACATGATCTAATTTACCATAAATAATCATAATTAAAAGCCGATTCACCAATAGATTATCTCGATGGAAAACATCTCTATAAGACGATAAGAACATCAATACAAGAACATCTCTATAAATGCATCTCTATAAAACATCTCTATAGGAACATCTTATAAGAACATCACTATAAAACAGCCCAATGAATGTCTATAAGTAAATCTTTATAAAGAAAAACTTAAGAAAGCCTTCCCTTAAAATCCTCGTATCCGAATTCCTTAATTTTCTTAAGCTTCCCGTCTTCTTCTCGAAGGAAGATCGAAGGGAGATTGATTCCATTGAAGGTATTATTCTTCACCATGGAATAGATTGCCATATCGCAGAATACCAGCTGATCTCCTACCTTAAGGGGCTCTGGGAAGGAGTAATCCCCGATGACATCCCCTGCCAGGCAGGTGGGGCCACCGAGGCGGTAGGTATAGGGATACGTTCCCGCATTTCCTGAGCCAATGATATAAGGTCGGTAGGGCATCTCTATTACATCGGGCATATGGCAGGTAGCAGAGGTATCTAAAATAGCCAGCTCCATCCCGTTCTCCATCAGCTCCAGTACGGAGCTGACCAGCCAACCCGTATTCAGAGCGACCGCTTCCCCCGGTTCCAGATAGACCTGGACCTGATAGGTTTTCTTCATATGATTGACACAACGGACTAAAGTCTCAAGGTCATAGTCCTCCCGGGTGATATGGTGCCCACCACCAAAGTTCAACCACTTCATATGGGATAGATAGTCCCCAAACTTCTCCTCCACCACCTGAAGGGTTCTCTCCAAAACATCGGAATTTTGTTCACACATCGTGTGAAAATGCAGTCCCTCCAGACCGGTCAAATCAGCACCTCGAAGCTTATCTATGGTTACACCGAAGCGGGAATTGATAAAGCAGGGATTATACATGTCCGTCTCAATCTCCGAGTATTCCGGATTAATCCTCAAGCCACAGGACACCCTCCGTTTATTCGTAGCATCCCAGGCCTCCTGTACCCGATTATATTCAAAAACCTGTTCCTTATACTTATTCCATTGCTGCAGGGAATTGAAGACAATATGGTCACAGAGGGATAGAAGCTCCTCAAATTCCTCCTCCTTATAGGCAGGAGAAAAGATATGAACCTCTTTACCCATCTCCTCATAGCCGAGTCTGGCTTCAAACAGGGAGCTGGCTGTGGTTCCGCTCAAATACGCACCTAGCAGCGGATAGACCGCATACATGGAGAAGGCTTTTTGTGCCAATAGTATCTCACAGCCGGTCCGGTCCATTACGGAGCGTAATATGGTAAGATTCTTCTTAAGTAAATGTTCATCAACCACATAGGACGGGGTTGGAACCTTGCTAAAATCAGGCTTCATAGGCTTCTCCTACATAAGGCTTGTTTATTCCACCATTTCAGGCTGGAAGCTCTCCTGCCAGGGCAGGCCATATTGGTTCAGGGCCTCCATGAACGGATCCGGATTGAACTCCTCTACATTATAAACTCCGGCCTTCTTCCACTGACCGGTTAGTACCATCATTGCTCCGATCATTGCCGGAACACCGGTGGTATAAGAGATTGCTTGGGAGCCAACCTCACGGTAGCACTCCTCATGATCACATACATTATATACATAATACTGTTTTTCTTTGCCGTCCTTTAAGCCGGTGAAGATACAGCCGATATTGGTTTTGCCCTTTGTCCTCGGACCTAAGGATGCGGGATCCGGGAGTACTGCCTTTAAGAACTGTAAGGGTACAATCTTCTGACCGTTATAATCAATCGGTTCAATTGAAGTCATGCCAACATTCTCTAGAACTCTCAAATGTGTCAGATATCGTTCGGAGAAGGTCATGAAGAAGCGTATCCTCTTAACACCCGGTATATTAATCGCTAAGGATTCCATCTCCTCGTGGTGGAGCAAATACATATCCTTCGGACCGATTTCAGGGAAATTGTAAACTCTCTTTATGGACATCGGTTCTGTTTCAATGAATTCACCGTTTTCAAAATAGCTGCCGGGCGCTGTAACCTCACGGATATTGATCTCAGGATTAAAGTTCGTAGCAAAAGGATAGCCATGGTCTCCCGCATTTGCATCCAGGATATCAATGCTATGAATTTCATCAAAATGATGCTTCAATGCGTGGGCAGAGAAGACACCGGTAACACCGGGATCAAAACCACAACCAAGAACTGCGGTAATCCCAGCCTTTTCAAACAGATCCTTATAAGCCCACTGCCATTTATATTCAAATTTTGCGGTATCGATCGGTTCATAGTTCGCTGTATCCAGATAATCCACCTTTGTTGCGAGGCAGGCCTCCATTATGGTAAGATCCTGATAAGGCAGAGCCACATTGATAACAATATCCGGCTTTACCCGCTCAATTAATTCAATCACCTCTTCTGTTCTATCAGCGTCCACTCTGGCAACAGTTACCTTAGTTCTAGCCTTAACACTCCCTGTATTTTGCTGTAAAGTATACTGATCCAGCTTCTCCTTCAGGACCTCACACTTTGATACGGTTCTGCTGGCGATACAGAGCTCTTTAAATACCTCCGGTACCTGGCAGCATTTATGTGCCACAACGCTGGCCACACCGCCCGCTCCGATGATTAAAGCCTTTGCCATTCTTATTCCTCCTTATCATTCATAAAGTTTTGACAGCCTAACATGAAGCATCCTGCAACCGGCTCCTATAGCTGTAGCAGTAGCTCACGGAGTAGCTTACAGGCTAAGGCTGTTGAGGCTCCACTTTGGTCATAGACTGGTGAGAGCTCATTCATGTCCGCTCCAATAATATGCAAGGTAAATACCTTATTTAGTGCTTCAGTTAGTTCCAAATAGGAAATACCACCTGCCTCCGGTGTTCCGGTTCCGGGAAAAATGGAGGGATCCAGAACATCCAGGTCAATGGTTAAATAAACCGGCTTTCCTTTAAGAGCTTCCATAGCTTCCTCTAATCCCTTCAGATTAAATTTCTGAAGAAATACATGTTCCTTCGCCCATTGGAACTCCTCCCGCTCGCCACTGCGAATACCGAATTGATAGATCCTGCCATCCCCAAGTAGCTCCCAGCACCTTCTGATGACACTGGCATGGGACAGGGTTTCACCGAGATACTCCTCTCTCAGGTCTGTATGGGCATCAAAATGCAAAATATGAAGGTCGGGATACTTCTTTAATGCAGCCCTGACACTGCCGAGGGTAACCAGATGCTCCCCGCCAACCATCATAGGCTTCTTGCCATCCGTTAATATCCTCTCCGTCATCTGCTCTATGGTAGCTAAAACCCGTTCCGTATTACCGAAGCCAAATTCCAGATCACCGGCATCAAATACCCTGATATCAGTCAGATCCTTGTCCAAATATGGGCTATAGGTTTCAATGCCGTAGCTTTCATTCCGGATAGCCGCACTGGCAAATCTTGTACCGGGGCGGTAGGAGGTGGTACCATCAAAGGGTGCTCCGAATAGGACAATCGTACTGTCCTCATACTCTTGGTCACAGGCAATAAAGGTATGGACATTCCTATTCATATTCGTTCAACTGCTCCTTTACATAATTGGGGAGCGCAAAGGCTCCTTGGTGTAGCCTGGTATTATAATATTTAGTCTTGATTCCCAGGCTGTTCCACTCCTCAGCCTGAAGATCCTTGATCGGATCGAAGTGCTTGGAGGCAAAGCCAAATAACCAATGACCGGAGGGATAGGTTGGAATATGAGCCTGGTATACCCTTGCAATCGGAAAAGTTTCCTTAATCCTGGCATGGGCCCTCTTCATGGCCTCCACATATTCATCATAATAGGTGCTTTCATGCTGGTTCACCAAGATCCCCTTCTCTGTCAGGGCCTTAAAGCAATTACCATAGAATTCCTTGGTAAATAACCCTTCACCGGGCCCGAAGGGATCTGTGGAATCAACAATAATCAGATCATACTCATTCACCTTGCGGCGGATAAATTTCAGGCCATCCTCATAATAGATATGAACTCTGGGATCCTCCAGCCTGCAGGCAGTCTGTGGAATGAATTCCTTACAGACCTCCACCACCATCTGGTCGATTTCAACCATATCGATCTGCTCGATTCCCGGATATCTGGTCAGCTCACGGATGGAGCCTCCATCTCCGGCTCCGATGACCAGGACCTTCTTAATCCCAAGATTTGTTGCCATGGGGACATGTACAATCATGTCGTGATAGATGAACTCATCCTTCTCGGTAATCATCAGATAGCCATCCAGGGTTAATACCCTGCCGAACTCCTCGGTATCCAGTATGGCGATATGCTGATAATCGCTCTGTTTGTTGAACAGCTGTTCCTTTACCTTCATTGAGAACCTGACATGGTTCGTGTGCTGCTCCGTATACCATAATTCCATTCAGTACACCAGCCTTTCTTTGTAACAATACACAAGCTCCTACAATATAACTACCAAAGCTATGCCTGTAGCTATGACCAGGCTTTTGTCCTACTCCTATGGGATGGATGATTGATTATGGCTTACCGTCAAAAGTCTACGATATTGATATGCTCTACCTTCATATCCTTCGGGCCCGTTAGAACACTACCCTTTTCCTTCGCATAAATGATATAATCAATAATATCCTTTGTGATACGCTCTCCCGGTGCAAGAATCGGTATTCCCGGAGGATAGCACATCACGAATTCCCCTGAGATATGGTGAATCCCTTCTCTTAAGGGAACTGATTTTTTATCACTATAAAATGCCTTTTGTGGTGTCAGAACAACATCGGGATCTATATATTCATGACTAAGCATGCCAACCTTATCCTTGCCATTAATTCTCTTTATCTCTGCCAGGGAGGAAACAAGCCGTTCTATCTCAAATGCACGGTCACCGGCTGATACCACCGCCAGGAAATTACCGATATCACCGAATTCAATCTGGATATCATATTCCTCCTGCAGTAAATCAAAAATCTCAATGCCGGCAAGTCCGATTTCCACCGTATTCACAGAGAGCTTGGTGCGGTCAAAGTCATAGATGGTATCACCGTTGACCAATTCCTTGGAAAAGGCATAATAACCACCGATCTTATTAATTTCTTTTCTCGCATATTCTGCCAGCTCCAGCGTCTTCGCTACAATTTCCTTACCATGGAGGACCATATGCTTTCTGGCCAGATCCAGGGAGGACATCAGTAGATAAGAGCCACTGGTTGTCTGAGTCAAATTGATGATTTGTCTGACATAGCCGGTATCCATCCCATTGCTGCATAATAAGAAGGAGCTCTGAGTCAGGGAACCTCCTGTTTTATGCATGCTAACTGCGGCCATATCAGCACCGGCAGCCATGGCGCTGATCGGAAGCTCCTCACCAAAATAAAAATGGGCTCCATGGGCTTCATCTACCAGAACACGCATTCCGTTATTGTGAGCAAGCCTGACGATTTCCTGTAAATTAGAACAAATCCCGTAATAGGTCGGGTTATTCACTAAAATAGCCTTAGCCTCAGGATTTTGTCGGATTGCTTCTTCGATATCTTTGACGCTCATACCAAGGGGAATACCGAGTTCATGGCTGACTCCGGGGTTAACATAAACCGGTATGGCACCATTTACCACCAAGGCATTGATCGAGCTGCGATGTACATTTCTGGGTAGAATGATTTTCTCCCCAGACTTACAGGTGGACATAATCATGGCCTGAACCGCTGCGGTGGTTCCATTGACCATGAAAAAAGCTGCCTCTGCACCAAACGCCTCCGCGGCCAGTTCCTCTGCAGCTTTTATGACGGAGGTCGGATGAATCAGATTATCCAGAGGCTTCATAGAGTTAACATCAACCTTCAGGCAATCAACGCCCAAAAACTGTGTCAGCTCCGGGTTACCCCTTCCACCCTTATGTCCAGGGACATCAAAATGTACTACTCTGTCCTTCTTATGTTTCAACAAGGCCTCATGTAGAGGTGAATTCTGCTGCGTATATTCCATCGATACCTCCAATTTCAAGCATTAATAGATATTCATTCCGCTGAAAATTTCGATCATTTCTTTTCTTAAGCTGTTCGTGATTTCCAGTCTTTGCTTGGGTGGCAGCTCATACACATCCGTATTAAAGAGATAGTGCTGGAGCTCAATCTCCTTAATCAGCATTTTTGTATGGAAAATATTCGATTGATATACATTGACATCAATCGCATCATATCGGGTCAGGGTCTTGTCATCAATATAATCCTGGATGGAGGTTATATCATGATCAATAAAATACTTCATACCATGGAGGTCTCTGGTAAAGCCTCTGACGCGGTAATCTATAGTAATAATATCGGAATCAAAGCTTCCGATTAGGTAATCAAGGGCATTCAGCGGAGAAATCTCTCCGCAGGTGGATACGTCAATATCCACACGAAAGGTTGATATAGAATTATCGGGATGATGCTCAGGGAAGGTATGCACAGTTACATGGCTCTTATCCAGGTGAGCGTGAACAGAATCCCTCTGGCTTAAGATGTTAATTCCCTGATTACAGGATTCATCGATATGTTCAGAGGATAAGGACCCCTCCGCGATCAAAATATTGACGGAAGCTCCCTGGGGTTCATAGTCCTGCTTGGAAATATTGAGAATATGTGCGCCGATCATCTCGGTAACATTCACTAAAATATTGGTTAATCTCTCTGAATTATACTGCTCGTCGATGTAGGCGATATAATCCTTCTGTTCCCTCTCACTTTTCGCATAGCATACATCATATATGTTGAAGCTAAGTGTCTTTGTGAGGTTGTTAAAGCCATATAGCGTGAGCTTTTTTTCCAACCCTAACATCACAACCTTTCCTTGATAATAAAAGCTGCCAATGCATAATTAACAGCATGGACTATTATACAAAAATGTATGCAAACTTGCAAGTATTATTTTTATTTATACTAAACCCCTTGTTTAGTATTACTGTCACATTCGCGACATAAGCAGATTAATTCAAAAAACGATATAGTTTTCCGTGCTTGCACGAGAAAACTCATGTCGATTTTTGAATAAGTGCAACGCGATCGAAAGGCCGAAGGCCTTGAGATTGCGGTGTTTAAGCTGCTTATGTCGCGAGAGCCTTATATCAAAGATTAATTCAAAAAACGATATAGTTTTCCGTGCTTGCATAGTGCTTGCACGAGAAAACCATATCGTTTTTGAATTTATATATCCAGCTTTAGCTGCTCAACTTCCTCCTCTGCCTCCAGCTTAAAGTCCTCAATCTTCTCCGGATTTAATATGGGTAAGGCATCCAGGGACTGAAGTCCAAAGCTTCGCAGAAATTCCTCCGTAGTACCGAACAGGATTGGTCGTCCCGGGGCATCCATCCTGCCCATTTCACAAATCAAATTATATTCGATCAGCTTATTCACTGCATGATCGGATTTCACTCCTCGGATGGCTTCAATCTGCAGCTTTGTAATCGGCTGCTTATAGGCAATGATGGATAATGTCTCAAGCAATACATCAGTTAATATATGCTTTTTTGGTACATGGGTGATTTTAATGATAGATTCATATAAGGAAGGCTTCGTACAAAGCTGGAAGGCTCCGTCTAGCTCGATGATATGGATGCCCCGTTCCTCCCCTTCATAATGGTCCATCATGCTATGTATAATTCTTCTGATCGTATCCTCATCATGGTCCAGGGCTGCCGCAAGCCGTTCCAGCTCCACAGCCTCTCCCATAGTAAAGAGGATAGCTTCAATCTGAGCCTCCACTAGTTTAATCTCCATCAAAATCCAACCTCCTCCATATGTATGATATCCGTAGCTAAGTAGGTAATCCTGATATCATCAAACATCTTTTCCTGTTCAATCTTAATTCTTCCCAGCTTAATCAGCTCCAGGATGCCAAGAAAAGTCACAATAATCTCCATTCTACTGTGCTGAGCTTCCAAAAGGCTACGAAACAGGAAGTTCCTATGCTTCAGGCCATACTCCTGTATCTGGAAGAGCTTTTGTGATAAATTAATTTCTTCCTTTTCTATTTTACCGAATTTACT
Source organism: Bacillota bacterium (assembly GCA_023435645.1). GTDB lineage: Bacteria > Bacillota > Clostridia > Lachnospirales > Lachnospiraceae > Mobilitalea. Next base: position 13,366 of record JAEYRK010000088.1, on the reverse strand, counting down.
TCGGATGGGATCAATTTTATCCGCCTGTTTCTTAACAATTGATTTGAAGATTTCATGCAGCCTGGCCAGGGTTAAATCACTTAAGAGCTCCTCCACATTGATCTCTTCCCTGTAATCGGCAATTTCCTTCGGTATGGTCGGGGCTTTATAGAGCACTCTGGATGCATCCTGCTCCTTGTCTCTTAATTCCTCCGAGATGAATTTATACATTTTATATTCCAACAGCCTGTCTACCAGCTCCTGTCTGGGGTCTATTGCTTCTTCATCTTCACTTACCTCGACCGGTAGAAGCATTCTGGATTTGATGTTGATCAGTGTGGCAGCCATCAGCAGAAACTCACTCATGATTTCAAGGTTCTTAGCCTCCATCTGCCGGATATATTCCAGATACTGCTCTGTAATGACAACAATCGGAATATCATAAATATTAATTTTATTCTTATCAATCAAATGAAGTAAAAGATCCAAGGGACCTTCAAATGCCTCCAACTTCACCGGAATACTCATCTTATCTCTCCTTAAGTTACCCTATTAGGTGCTTATTTTCACCCTCCATGATAACAACTGTTATGTTTATATGTTCATTCGATCAATGAACCATCAATTGGTATCCATCTTCCCAATGTGAATGAATACCAGCTCCGGTCGGTTAAATAATCGTAGCATGAAGGAATGGGAGCCCAAGCCCTTCGATACAATCATCCTTCTGCCTTTTGCAGTAAAAACTCCAGAATCATAAGTAGGAAAAAAGCTGTACTGAGGAGATATTACTCCTCCCAAATGAGGAAGTCTTACCAATCCGCCATGCAGGTGTCCTGCCAGGGTAAGATCTGCTCCCCACTTGGCATAAGCCTCAAAATAAATCGGATGATGGGCGATCAACAGCTGATATTCCTTTGGATCAGCTGTTCCGATCTGTTCCTTCAAATATGCTTCATCCATAGGAAATACTTCTGTTCTATGATAGCATTCTCTGCTGGCATTCAAACCGGTAATCCGTAGGCTAGTGCTTCCCTTCTGAAATCTGATGCTCTCATTTACAAGAAAATGAACTCCCTTAGCTTCTAGAGTTCTTTTAAATTCCAGGAAAGATGCATACCTTTGCTTACTCCTCTCATCAATTCCGCCCTTTTCCTCTTCCTCCCTTAGCTCTGACAAATATTGCTCATGATTTCCGTATCCGTAGTAAATCGGGAATTCCTTCACCAAATGATCCAATAAATCATAGGCATTGCCTGGGATACTAAGCTGCTGTTTAGTAACGAGATCACCGGCGACGATAATGAGATCCGGATTTAGTTCTCTGATCTTTTTTACCAATAATTCATTTTTCTTCCCAAAGGTATTATTATGAAGATCTGCCAGAAGGATTATTTTTAAATCCTTCGGAGCATTACCCTCTGCAGGTATCTGATATTCGGTTATTTTAAGTAGTTTTTTCTCTATGAAGGACCATATGATTAAGGCAAATAATATAGCAAAGATCCAGGTAAGAACCATAGGTACCCCTTTCATTAGGACAGTTTTCTGCCTGTTTACAATCCTATTATACTATACTAATTCAATGGGAAAGTGTCAACAAGATACTTTTCATAGATTGGACTTCAATCTGTTTGTTTTATCGCTGATAACGCAAAGAGGAGGGTTTCCCCTCCTTCTTTGTCATACCTATAGGATGATTTGCTAACCTATGATAATAATGATACGGTTTCAAATGGTTTCATTTGGTTTCAAAATGAAACCATAGCAGTGGAAGTCCTATGCTATCTACTCAAAGCCCCGTCAACTATCGTCTGATAAAAGCTCACCGCAGCAGCGATTTCATCCTCATTTGGATGTCCTTTTGCGATTCCACCGACCAGTTTGAATGGACCGAAGGTGTCAAAACCCAGACACTGGTATGCCCCCAATTCCCGGCATTGTTTTACTTTTGTAATTCTTCTGATGGCATCAAAATACACTCCTCTCTGCACGCCGCAAGTGTTCATAAAGAACACATCCTTCTTATCGGGGAGATTTGTCTCTGCGAAAGCCAGCAACTGCTTGGCAAAGGATGCAAAATAAATGCCGGACGCAAACCCTACACATGCAAAGGCTGTAAGGTCGGCGTTCTTATTCTCGACAACATTGATCAGTGTAACGTCCTCTTGTGCTGCAATGGCGTCCAGCAGTTTTTTTGTGTTTTCATGGTGCTGAGAGTAATATACGATGGCAGTTTTCATAATTTTCTCCCGCCATATTTACATATGGACTGATTTTATAGTATTAATTGCGTTTATGGATAATTCTTATTGATCGAACTGATTATACCACAGAATTATGGAAATTTCCACCACAACAAAAAAATGTGGGTTTATTCATAATAAAACTAACGCCAAGAGCAGAAGGGCGTAAAAGCTCTGTATCACAAGGCATTTTGCAAAAGAAAAAGGTTGATAGTTTCAATACCAATGGTATTAAAACTATCAACCTTATTTGATCTCAATAACAGGAATTATTTTAATTCTACTCGTTAAACTATAATCGTTAAGATATAATTTAGTGTGTTATGAAATACCGTTTCAGGGCTTTGATAAAGCAGTCCTTAAAGCCGGCCTTTTTAATGGAATCCGCTGCCAGAATATCGACGCTTCCGATTTTTTCAGTTCCATAGTAATAAATGATTTCGCCAATTTTATCATTGGCAGCTACCGGTGCATTTACTTCTTCAAGTAGGACCACTTCCTTCTTAATCTCTGAAGATTTCTTGCCCGTAGCACATAAATAAGAGAATACCCCTCCCGGTTTACCCGGTACGGTGTCAGCGACTCCCTTCACTACCCGAACTGGATTTATGGTAAGCTCCTGATGCTGATCAACAAAAATACTGTAATTGGCATAGCCGTAATTTAATAGCTTCGCCGCCTCCTGGAAGCGGGTCTTGGTATCCGGTGCAGCCATGATCACGGCAATCAAATCCATATTATTTCTTCTGGCTGTTGCTGTGAGGCAATACTTGGCCAGGCTGGTTGAACCCGTCTTTAAGCCAGTAATTCCCTGATACGATTTGATTAGCTTATTTGTATTAGTCAGTCCAAATTCGGTTCTTCCCTTTTTGGTGGTATGCACAAAGGTATCCATCCAAACCGTAGAATAATTACTGATTTGAGGGAACCTTGTAATCAATTCTCTGGACATCAGTGCGATATCATAGGCTGAGGAATAATGATTATCGACATCCAGACCGCAGCAATTTACAAAGTTTGTGTTTTTCATGCCCAATTCCTTGGCACGTTCATTCATTCTTGCCACAAATTCTTCTTCCGAGCCGGCAATAAACTCCGCCATAGCAACGGATGCATCATTGGCACTGGCAATGCTGATACACTTGATCATAGTATCCACGTTCTGTGTCTCATAGGGCTCCAAATACACCTGTGAGCCTCCCATGGAGGCAGCATGCTCACTGACACTAACCTCATCGGTCATCTTAATTTGACCACTGTCCAGAGCCTCAAAAATCAGAAGCAAGGTCATGACCTTCGTGACACTGGCCGGCTTCAGTTTCTCATCCTTGTTCTTTTCAAAAATAATGGTACCGGTGGAGCCTTCAATCAGGACTGCTGAAGGGGAGTCAAGATTTAACTGGGCATCCAATGTGGTCGTAACCGGTATGGCATCATCCTTTGCAACCGGTTGGGTCCTATTCATGTTCACCGCAGAGGTAATGCCGTTGAAGGACATAAGAAGAATAGTACATATAATTAGAATTGCTCCTGCTTTTTTCATAATACAGCTCCGAAAAAACTATTATTAATAGTTTAATCCAGGCTGTCTGTTTTTAGAACAAACCCTTCAAATATTTGTCTCAAAAAGTAAGGAACCCGCTCTCATTTTTTCATGGACTGCCGATGTCGCAAACTGTTATTGCTCCTCCAGTCCCTATACCGGTATCATACCGAATGCATTTTATTTAACGGTAATCATACATCGGAAGGTTCTCCCCTTCGCTTTTACTGTAATGTTTGATCTACCCTTTGCCTTCGCCTTCACTCTACCTGTCCAGCTGACAGTTGCTACCCTGGTGTTACTGCTTTTATAGCTCGGGAGACCCCCTCCCCCTTTGATCTTCAGTCGGTAGGTCTCTCCGGTCCTCAGGGTCAGCTTCTCCTTATTGATATCCAGTACATGTACCCGGCATTTTAATTCCTTCTTACCTGTTTTAGCTATAATAAAACAATCTCCGGTCTGGTAAGCATATACTCTTCCATTGAAGTTAACACCTGCTACACGAAAATCTGTTGAGGAGTATTTCACCCGTTCATTAATTCCGATGACCCTGAGCTTGAATTCCTCTCCCTTTACCATTACGATATCATTTTTATTTAAATGAACCGAGAATAAAGGCCGGTATAGCTTACGGAAATAAACGGAGCTATTTTCAATGATAAAATGCAATAGCAGAACTGCAATTAACCCAAACATAATTACCTTATAGAGCTTCTTGATGTTACGAGCCATGGGTCTTCCATAAGAATCATACAAGTATATCCCACATCCCTCTATCAAACCAAACCGATAACAGGCTGTTATAGGCAGAGGTCTTTGTTCTATTACATCATATGTAGAGGCTGAGTGGATTAGATGTAGAAAGGATGAAACCTTTACTACTACACCTGTAGAACACCATCCTTTGTTACGATGGAATAGACATATTGATTGCTTGACGACCTTTCACTACCAATCACATAGGCCTCCTGGAATCTCTTTTTCGCTTCAGCAAGCTTTATCGGGTCATTTGCATAAAGAATTGCCAATTCCTCTCCCTTTGCTACCGGATCTCCAAGCTTTTTCTTAAGCTCAATGCCCACGGAGAGATCAATTGTGCTCTCCTTCGTAAGCCTTCCACCGCCCAGAAGCAAGGAGGTCATTCCAACTTCATCTGTATGGATACAGGTAATATAGCCATCCTCAGATGCCAGCAGCTTATCCTCTATACTAGCCTTGGTAAATCGTTCGGGATGATACACCGACTCACTGTTGCCTCCCTGGGCTTCCACAAATTCTGCAAATTTATTCAAAGCACTCCGGCTTTCAATCGTGCCCAAAAGTGCAGTCCGTGCCTCCTCAACAGAAGCTGCAAGCCCTGCACCCAGAAGCATATAGGAGGCCAGGGTCATGCTTACCTCCAGGAGATCCTTGGGTCCGTTACCGCTTAAGGTCTGGATGGCTTCCTTCACCTCCAGAGTATTTCCGACCATATGACCGAGGGGCTGATTCATGTCCGTGATTACTGCAAAGGTGGTCCTGCCTGCGATGGTACCGATCTGTACCATTTCCTTTGCAAGTGCAAGGGAGTCCTCATAGCTCTTCATAAAGGCCCCATTTCCTGTTTTCACATCCAGAACGATTACGTCCGAACCTGAGGCAAGTTTTTTGCTCATAATGCTGCTGGCAATCAGTGAGATATTATCCACCGTTGCTGTAACATCACGTAGTGCATAGAGCTTCTTGTCTGCCGGTGCCAGATTGGCTGTCTGTCCAACAATCGCCATTTTGATCCTATTTACATTGTCTATGAATTGCTCCGGATTGATTGAGGTAGAGAAGCCGGGGAAGCTCTCCAGCTTATCAATGGTTCCGCCGGTATGGCCCAGTCCTCTTCCTGACATCTTAGCCACAGGAATTCCCAGAGCCGCAACCATCGGCCCCAGAACCAGGGAAGTCTTATCTCCCACACCTCCGGTACTGTGCTTATCAACCTTAACCCCATGAATCGCAGACAGATCCAGCATATCTCCGCTGTTAGCCATAGCAATTGTCAAGGCAGCAGTTTCTTCATGATTCATTCCGTTCAAACAGATTGCCATCAGAAGTGCCGACATCTGATAATCAGGTATCGTTCCCTCTGTATAGCCCTTTATAATAAAATTAATTTCCTCCTTCGTTAAGGCTTCCTTCTTCTTTTTCTTTTGAATCAAATCATACATCTGCATTTTGTCATCACTCCGTTATTGTATTTTCTTCATAAAATAGCAGTTTCCTATTTCATATCATTTATAATTTATTGTCTTAGATGTATATTATAACATATACTTTATCGTCAAGCTAATTCTTCTTTCTATTGTCTATCACTTTTTCTATCGTTGATCTCATTGAAATAGCCCCATACGTTACATGAGGCTATTCTTATATGAAGTAGATTTACTATATTAGCCAAATTGGAGTCGTTTTTCATGATCTCCTGTTTATGAAGGTTCCAGTTGACGAACCGGTGAAAACATTATACAATAAATCAACTATCAGAAAGGGTGAAAACGTTATGAGCTTCAAATTTATTAAGGAAGTAATCTCTCCGGAGGATTTGGTAAAGGCCTATCCGATGCCCGCCAAGGATGTTCTTCGTAAAAAGAAACGTGATAAGCAGATCAAGGATATTATCACAGGGGAATCGAATCGTTTTCTAGTCATCATCGGTCCCTGTTCAGCGGATAATGAAGATGCTGTCTGCGATTATATCTCCCGACTCGCGAAGGTTCAGGAAAAGGTAGAGGATAAGCTGATTCTGATTCCCAGAATCTATACGAATAAGCCCCGCACCACCGGGGAGGGCTATAAGGGTATGGTACATCAGCCAGACCCCTTGAAGGAGCCGGATCTGCAGGAGGGTCTGATTGCCATGAGGAAGATGCACCTTCGTGCAATTGCCGAAAGCGGTCTTACTGCCGCGGATGAAATGCTCTACCCTGAGAATTGGCCCTATGTGGAGGACATCCTCTCCTATGTGGCTGTCGGAGCCCGCTCCGTGGAGGATCAACAGCACAGACTGACGATCAGCGGCATGGATGTGCCTGCTGGTATGAAAAATCCCACCAGCGGCGATTATTCCGTCATGCTGAATTCAGTTGTGGCTGCTCAGGCAAGTCATACCTTCCTCTACCGAACCTGGGAGGTTGTTACCTCAGGTAATCCTCTCGCTCATACCATCCTCCGGGGTGCCGTGAATAAGCATGGGCAGTCCATTCCGAACTATCATTACGAGGATTTGATCCGACTCGTTTCAATGTATAATGAAAGAGAGCTTCAAAATCCCTCCTGTATCATAGATGCCAACCATGCCAACTCCAACAAACTTTATGCGGAGCAGCCCAGAATCATCAAAGAGGTACTCCACAGCCGGAGGGTATCTCCGGAAATTGCCAAGCTGGTTAAGGGTGTGATGATCGAAAGCTATATCGAGGGTGGCAGCCAGAAGGTAACAGAGCATACCTATGGCAAATCCATTACTGATCCCTGCCTGGGCTGGGAGGATTCCGAGAAGCTAATCTATACGATCGCGGAAGGGCTATAATTTGCTCGCTTACAGAAAGCAAAGCATCCATTTAGGATCCAATCAGAATAAAATATCTGCAATAACAATCGGTGTCAGGCTCCATACAGAAACTGTATGGAATCTGACACCGATTTTCTATTACTCTCTCATAGATTATTACTAAATAATTGATTCAACCAAAGCTCCATGCTGTCTTTTGGATTACTGAATTTTGTACTCTTCCTTATATGATTCCTACGCTCTCGGATGAGTATTCATATATACATCCCTGCTGTTCTTATAACTACGGGACAGATAAAGCTGTGTGGTGCTGATATCCGCATGGCCCAGGAATTCTTGAATACTGATAAGATCTGCTCCGTTCTCAAGCAGATGGGCTGCGAAGGAATGTCTGATGATATTCGGGTTAATCTCCGCTATGCCTAACTCATTCGCATAGGCCTTAAGAATCTTCCAGAAGCCCTGTCGGGTTAGCTGCTCCCCGGAGGAATTCAGGAACAAAATCTCTGTCTCACCCTTAACAAAGGCAGCCGCTCTGATTCCGATGTAATCCAGCAGCGCACTTTTTGCTGCCTTACCAAAGGGGACGATCCGCTCCCGCTTTTCACCGCAGGCAAGATATCTTCCACTGAAATTAATGTCATTCAGCTTTATGGAGACCAGCTCGGATACCTTCATTCCTGTCGCATATAGAAGCTCCAGCATCGCCCTGTCCCGAATCCCCTTATTCGTTTTCACATCGGGCTGCTTCAACAGTCGGTCAATCAGCTCCGGAGGTATGATCTGAGGTGCTTTCTTAACCACCTTCGGAGGCTTAAGCCGTTCCGAGGGATCCCCGCTTATCTTTCCACTTTTTAATAGATATAAGAGAAATGCTTTGATTGAGGCGATATTTCTGGAAACAGAGGCCGGAGTCATCCCCTCCTTCTCCAGAGACAGAACATAGGAATTCAAACTGGTCTCACTGATTTTTTGAACAGAAGTAATCCCCTGCTTCTCCAGATAGACTGCAAGCTTTTTTAGATCATTCTGATAAGCTCCGACGGTATTTGCTGATGCATGCTTCACCTCGTGAAGATAAATAACAAAATCATTAATGTACTGATTCATTTCCTACCTCCTCATTTGCCAATGGATGATTTCATCTGTAACAATGATAGAGCAAGTGTTAAGTAAATAAATTCAGTGTCTTCTTCAGTAAATAAGAGCCAACGTAGGCTTCCAGAAAGGAGGCCAGCAGAAGCAAAACCGCCATCGCCAGCAGGAATAGGGTGTTCTGCCTGAGTTGTTGTACAATGGTTCCCATATAGTTTCTCTTATCATAATAGATCGACCTACATAAGCCATAGCCCTTGTAGAGGCAGAGTAAAGCAATTGGCAGATACAGCAGCCCATGGGGGAAGGGATAAACCATAATCAGTAATAATCCCTTGAAGCCATACTGCATGGCTACCGCTGAGATAAAGAAACCGGAAGTAAATCCGAAGGCTAATAATAGAAAAACCATATATGGTATACCGAGTATGGTAATCGATAATAACCAGAAAATTGCATACTCCTTGAAATTCTTTCCTAAGACATAGAGGAATAAGCCTCCATAATTAATCCTGTTACTTGCAATCTCTTTGAATATAATACCTTGGTATTCCGTCATTTTCCTATCATAGCTGTCATGGAATATATTCGCCGCCAGGATCCCGAAAAACAATCCCAGGATTAATAAGATTACAGCTATCTGGAATATATTTAATCGGTGTAATTTTGATCTAAACTGTTTCATTTCCTTTCATCCTGTCCGATATCCTCTTTAGATGATATGACAGAATTAGTGAAATAGAACAAGCTATTATAAACCTAATTTCGTTTTGTAGGCCAGTAGGGCTGCGATGGTTTTCGCATCCTTGATTTTACCCTCTAAAATCATGGAGATCAGTTCACTCAAGTGATACCTCTCCACCGATACATACTCATCCGGATCCAGGTTCTGTTTGGTGGGCTTGATACCCGTGGTATAATAAATGCAAATCTTCTCATTGCTGAAGGCAACCGTTGTATATACGTCAATCAGGTGATGAACCTCTCCTGCCCGATATCCTGTCTCCTCTTCACATTCTCTGATGGCACACATTCGGTTATCCTCTCCCGCATTCAAGCCTCCGGCGGGAATCTCCAGGGTCTCGCTGTCTATGGCATTACGGTGCTGCCTTACCATTAGTATCCTTCCATCCTGATCGACCGGGATCATGGCTGAGGCGCCTCTGTGATGGATGAAATCGAAGGTTGTCAATCTCTCACCGTTAATTTCAATCGTATCCCTGTAAAAATCTATGATATTGCCTTTTAGGGCTAACTCTCTGTTAATACGTTTGTATTGGTCCATATACCCTCCGTTTTCTAGGGAAGACTTCCAGGTCGCTGATTGAATACAGCTACCTGAGGATTATCTCTTGCTTAAGGCTTCCGCCCGCTCATAACAGGCATCCGATGCCTTAAGGACGGCATTTCTGAGGCCATACTCCTCCAGCGCACAGACTCCGGCAATAGTAGCTCCTCCCGGTGAACATACATTGTCCTTGAGTTTACCGGGATGCTCCCCAGTCTCAAGCACCATGGTTGCTGCTCCCAGAACTGTCTGGGCTGCCATGAGGTATGCCTTGTCCCTGGAGATACCGTATTTTACCGCGCTGTCTGCCAGGGCCTCAATAAACAGATAGACAAAAGCCGGTGAACTACCACTTGCGCATACCACGGCGTTCATAAGAGTCTCAGGAAACACCTCATACCTACCGTAGGAGCTAAAGAATCGGGATATGGTTTCCTTCTCCTCCTCAGCGAATTCTGAATTCGAATAGCAGATTCCGGTCATCCCCTGATTTACCATGGCCGGTGTGTTTGGCATGGCTCTGATAACCTTCACCTCTTTCGCTAATTCTTTCCGGATTGTATCTATTGTAATGCCGGCGGCAATTGAAATCAAAATATGATCCTCTCTGATATGATCCTTGATCTCCTTCAATACCTCAGGAAAAAACTGAGGTTTGATTGCCAATAGCAGGTATTTGCAGTTTTTTACCAAAGTGATATTGTCCTGAATGGCCGGGATAGTGGTTGCCTTCTCTACCTCCTGCCTTTTTATTTCAGAAAAATCTGAATATATTACTTCATTGCTTCCAAAGGTCTGAATTGCTGCCTTTAATAGGGGATATCCCATGTTACCAACGCCAATTACACCAAATAATGCCATGCTCATCCTTCTTTCCTTCTTTTTCATGTTAACATAATAATATTACATTTCATACAAATAAGCAAGCCTTCCATAAAAATTGGAAGCAAAACTTTGGTATTACGGGAAGCTGAAAAATACGAGAGCTGCGTCATTTCTCCGATACACTTGAGGAAAGGTGATAGGATATAAAATGATAAAACGGAGTAGTATCATCTATCAACGATGACACTACTCCGTATGATAATATTTATTACCCAAAGCCCTCATTTCCCTAAGTAAATATGAGCTTTGAAACGGTCCCTTTCATAGGATTTAATTTACGCCAATATCCTTCACGGACTGATCCTACGAGCTGTGTACCGATAGGAAGGATATGTACCTACTCTAAGGTATTCAGGAACTCTTCTATCCGGTCCAGACCCTTCTTGATCTGTTCCATAGAAATTGCATAGGAAAGACGGATATGCTCCGGAGCTCCGAAATCATCACAGGGAATGACGGCTACATTATATTCTTCAATCAGAAGCTTTGCCAGATTGGTCAGATTACCTATCTGCATTCCCTTGTATACTTTATCCAGGGTCTCGCTGACATCCACAAAGAGGTAGAATGCGCCCTGAGGCTTTAACGCAGAGATTAATTTCATTCCCGATACTCTCTCATGCATATAATCTCTTCTGCGGTTAAATTCCTCACACATCGCAAGTACAGAATCCTGCGGACCAACGATAGCTTCATAGGCGGCCTTCTGAGCGATGGAATTCGGATTGGAGGTCTGGTGGCTCTGTACACTTCCCATCAGCTTTGCGATTTCCTTCGGGGAGCCTGTATAGCCAATTCTCCAACCCGTCATGGAATAGCTCTTGGCAACACCGCTGCAGGTGATCGTCCGTTTATAGATTTCCTCATTTAAGGAAGCAATACTGACCGGTTGAAGCCCATCATAGATCAGGTTCTCATACATCTCATCGGAGACTACATAGAAATCTCTCCTGACAGCTACCTCAGCAATCATTTCCAGCTCCTCCTTCGTATAGAGCATGCCGGTGGGATTACTCGGGGAGTTTAGGACAAGGGCTTTGGTATTGTCTGTACAGGCAGCTTCAATCTGTGCTGCAGTCACCTTATAGTTGTTTGCCTTTTCTCCGTGTATAATCACAGGTACTCCGTCGGACAGCTTTACAATCTCAGGATAGCTTAACCAGAACGGTGCCAAAATGATGACTTCATCCCCGGGATTTAAGAGAGCTTCAAAGATATTGGTCAGGGAGTGCTTTCCTCCGTTACTGACAACAATCTGACTTGGCTCGTAATGCAATCCATTGAAATTCAAAAACTTCTCGCAGATTGCCTTTCTTAACTCCAAGGTTCCCTCTGCCGGGGTATATTTTGTAAAGCCCGCATGTATCGCTTTAATTGCTGCTTCACAGATATTATCGGGAGTGTTAAAATCAGGCTCTCCCGCGCCAAAGCCTACCACGTCAATCCCGTTTGCCATCAGCTCCTTCGCTTTTGCAGTAATTGCAAGAGTTGAGGATGGTTTCACTGCCTGTGCCTTTCTTGATAATGATAACGCCATACTAACCTCCTGTGCCTGTAATGCCAGGCTCTTCATATTTAAATAGCTGAATCTTTTCTGTCTTCAACTGATCCGTTCATACGTTACATGATAAGATAAATTCATTAATTCCATTTTTCCATTTTCTTCTGGAGTTAAATTTTAATATACATTGTAATATAGAAGTTTTTATTTTGCAACAATAAAACTTCAAAAATTAAAAAAAATATTTTCTATGGCTATCATATGTCCGCATATCACGGAATTTGTGTGCATTTTGTTCAATTGTTTATAAATTTAGACAATATAAGGAAAATGTAATAAAATTGAGCTCTACCCGGTTTTTCATAGGGAGGAGCTCATTATACCATCTGCAAAGATTATATCGTAATCTCTCATTTGTTTCTATATTGTTGATTGTGAACTTCATGTTATGCTTATATGGTATGCTCACTTTGCCTTCACGAAAAAGGGACGGCTGATTATTCAGCCGTCCCTCACTACATTTTCTTTGTTATTTTGCGTAATCTGTTACTCTGGATTCTCTGATTACATTTACCTTAATCTGTCCAGGATACTCTAATTCGCTTTCAATCTTCTTAGATAAATCACGGGCAAGTAATACCATATCAGCGTCGCTGATCTGCTCCGGAACTACCATAACCCGGACTTCCCTGCCTGCCTGGATAGCAAATGACTTATCGACTCCCTTAAAGCCGTTGGTAATATCTTCTAATTGCTTCAATCTGTTGGTATATGTTTCTAAGGTTTCGCGTCTAGCGCCCGGTCTAGCTGCCGAAATCGTATCGGCTGCCTGAACGATACATGCAATCAAGGACTGGAATTCTACGTCACCGTGGTGAGCTTCCAATGCATTGATGACAACCGGTGATTCCTTGTATTTCCTACAGAGGTCTACACCGATCTGTACATGGGTTCCTTCCACCTCATGGTCGATAGATTTACCGATATCATGAAGTAATCCGGCACGTTTTGCAAGTCTAACATCAACTCCGATTTCTCCGGCAAGAAGGCCGGATAAAATTGCCACCTCTACGGAATGCTTTAATGCATTCTGTCCATAACTTGTCCTAAATTTCATCTTACCCAAAAGCTTGATCAGTTCCGGATGGATTCCATGGACACCGACCTCGAGAGTAGCTGCTTCTCCGGCTTCGCGGATCATCACTTCTACTTCCTTCTGAGCTTTCTCTACCATCTCTTCAATTCTGGCAGGATGAATTCTTCCATCAACAATCAGTTTCTCGAG
>JAEYRK010000070.1 GCA_023435645.1 Bacillota bacterium | reverse complement strand
TGTATCTATAACACGTTGCCCTGTAACCAGAGGCTTATCCGGAGACAGCTTCTGCTTATAGGGTCTGCCGATACGAACCGGCCATTTATGCATCAGAGCGATGTTCTCGGTAGTTCCATCCTCTTTTGTTACAACTGCTACTGCATCCGTTACGGTATATTCGCCTTCCTTGATGGACGTTAAGGTACCCTTAACACCCTTGGGAATCATGATTTTCTGAGTAACGATGTCAGTCTCTGCCACAGAACCGATGATATCCCCGGTCTCCACGGCATCTCCCACCTTCATCGTGGGTACGAAATGCCATTTCTTCTCTCTGCTTAAGGAGGGAATCTCAACACCGCGCTTCAGATTTGTTCCGGTAGCTTCCATGATATCCACCAGCGGACGCTGGATTCCGTCAAAGATGCTTCCGATCAGGCCAGGTCCTAATTCCACGCTTAAGGGTGCTCCGGTGGATTCTACCGGTTCTCCGGGGCCGAGTCCCGAGGTTTCTTCATAAACCTGGATCGAGGCCTGGTCGCCATGGATTTCTATAATCTCACCGATCAGACGCTGCTCACTTACGCGGACCACGTCGAACATATTGGCATCCCGCATTCCTTCTGCGACGACCAACGGACCGGCTACTTTTTTGATGGTGCCTTTGCTCATAATTTTCACCTGCTTTTTTCTTTATCGTTATCCTAACCTTACTCCCGGATACACCGGACGTAAATTGAAATTGTATCTGTTACCTGATTAGGTACTAAAAATAATATCCGAACCAACTGCCCGCTCCACGGATTTTTTAACATTACGGATTCCCATTCCGGTATTACCGGAAACCCCTGGAATAGGGATGATCGCCGGAAGCTCTTCACTGACATATCGGTCAATTTCTTCCTCCAGCTGTGCCTGTAAGGCTTCTGTCACATAGATTACCGCATATTGGCTGTCTGCCAGATGCTTCAGCTGCTTCGCAGCCTCCTCAGGCTCCTTCACCGGGTAGGTATCCAAACCGAGGGCTGCATAACCATAGATGCTATCACGATCACCCATTACTGCAATCTTATACATACATTTCCCTCAATCTTTCCCGGATGGCTTCATCCGATATTTCGTTCCTCTTACCTGAGAGCAGGATTCTCACCGTCTTGATTTCATTTTCCCTGGCAAGGATATAGGCTGCCAGTGGAGAGATCGTAAACGGATTATATTTCTGTGGACGGATCAATCTGATGATCAGATTGTCACACCAGCGCTCAAATGCGGAAAAGGAGGATCTGAGTGCCGGTACCGCATCGGCATATACCGTAGTCAAAAGATAGTTCATGACCTGCTCTTCTCCTTCTAAGGCTGCTTGAATCAGTTCCCCAATGTCCAGGCTGCTGCAGGGTGCCAGGGCTCTTTCCATGAAGGTCCTATCCTTACCGGTTCTAATGCTTCGGATGACAATATTAATATCAGCAGAAGCTACCTTAAGCTCGGCATATTGAGCCAGGAGCTCATTTCCTGTTTCCCTGCCCTTCTGATAAACCGTCTCAAGTGCTGCCTTATCTAAGATCACATCACAAAGCTGGCTGTCTCCGGTATGCAAAAGAACCTGATAGGCTTCCTCTGCACTGCTTCTCATATGCTCCGGCAGAAGGGACCAGTCATGGGTCTTCACTGCATGATAGATCGTCTCCGGCTTCAGTGTTCCGTTCGAGCTATAAAGCTCGGTCAGCTCCGAGTCAGTGTACACCTGTTTGATCGCTGCCTTCACATTATGAAAATCATTGGCATATAAAAAGGTATGAAAGATTGACATATCCTCTACCAGCTCCCGCATGATTTCCCAGGTTTTCTCCCGTTCCACGGTAACCATCTCATCCGCGTTTTCATCCCCTGCTCTGCCCCAGCCCTTATCGGAAAGAAAGCGTAAGCATTCCTTTTCATTCCTTAAGTTCATCAGCTGTTCCAGGTCAGATTTGCTCAGCAGCTGAAGCTCCTTGGAACGGATACGTGCGACCGCATAAGTATATTGATTTTCTGCCATATAAACGTACCGTGCCTTTCCTTTGAATTTGTTTTTGCCAGGAAGGTAAGCTGTTTCGCTCAGCCCTCTCCATTTACTTCATCCCTGTTATGCTGTGTTTATTTGGATGCTACAGCTGCAGTATAAAGAAAGTCGTTGACTTTATCTTGGAGATCTTCTCTGGCTGCCGCAAATAATGCCTCAAAGGTACAATTTTCTTCTATATCACCGTAGACCAGCAGAAAACCACCTGAGGTCTCAGCGTCTTCTTCTGAAACAGTAAGCACAGCGTCCTTTCTATCTGACAGAGCTTCCTTGATCCTATTACCGATATCGGCGGGAAGGCGCTTCTTATCTACAGCAGAGAATACGATCTTACCGTTCTTTGAATGAGCATACTTGCCTACCATCTTCAGTATTAATTCCGTATACTGCTGATCCGGCAAAAGATCCAGTGATGTTCTTGCTTTTTGAATGATTTCGCTGATCATCTGCTGCTTCGCATCCAGAAGTATTTTCCTCTCCTGCAGAGCTGCAGCTGATTCTGCACGGCTTAAGACTGCTTTTATATCTGTTTCGGACTTACCGGCGATTTCAGCAGCTTTATCCGCTGCCTCCGCCTTAGCGACTGCCATGATCTGCTCAGCTTCCTGCCCCGCCTGCTTCAGGATAATATCCGCGGCATGCTTTGCATCAGCCTCAATCGCGTTCAGTATTTTCTCTAATCCAGTCATAGCATTTTCTCCCAACTGTTAAATATTTAAACCGGTTACTCCGTTTACTGCCAGCATAGAAATAAGAAGTGCTAAAATCGCATAGGTCTCAACCATTGCAGGGAAAATCATAGCCTTACCGAACTGCTCCGGTCTCTTTGCCAGGATTCCCATACTCGCTACGGAAGCACGTGCCTGACGGATTGCGGAGGTATAACCAACGATTGCCATCGGAAGACAGGCAGCAAAGTATAATAAGCCCTTTGCAAGGGAAATGTCACTGCTTCCACCGAGTACACCGATCTGGGACAGAGTGATGAAGGCAATCAGAAGACCGTAAATACCCTGTGTACCGGGTAACAGCTGAAGAATTAGAACCTTACCGAATTTGGAGGGATCCTCTGTTATAACTCCGGCACCGGCCTCACCGCCCATGCCTACACCCTTAGCTGAACCCATACCTGCAAATAATGCTGCTGAAACTGCTCCTAAAATAGCGAATACAATACCGAATTTATCCATCTTATTCTTTCTCCTTTATCTTATAATATTTTGTTTTCATTTGAAAGGGACTGAACATGCGTCCGCCGCCCTCATAAAACTTTCCAAAGAATTCTACATATTGCAGACGGTTGGTATGCACATAGGCACCCAGCGCATTGATTGCAATATTTAAGGTATGCCCGAATAACACCACAATTATAAACAATACAGGTCCGAGTAAACCTCCAGCTGTCATCGCAGCCATTTTATTAATAACATTGCCGATAACACCGGTTGCAAGTCCCAGGGCCAGCAGTCTGGAATAGGACAGCACGTCACTCAGATAACCTGTAATACCGTATAAAGCGTAAAGTCCCTTAAGAAATCTCTTAAATGGATTCTTGGATTCCCTGCCGTTCGTTGCGATAATCATCAGTGCCGAAGCTGCGGCAAGTACTGCCATGATTTTAGCCACCATCGGATCTATCGTGATGGTGAGCCCAAGAATATCCTTGATCATATCCATCGACATCAGTAAGATCGTGGAGCTTACAATCAGGGTGAACCAGGTTACCACATCATACAGAATGCCTTTGATATCCTTCTGCAGCAGAAGCTGATAGAACTTCATGCCTAAACCGGTCAGTAGATGAATCAGACCGACCAGCATGGCAAAGGCCAGCATCCGCATCGGTTCATTCACCGGGAAGAACCACAGGGGCGGGATCACAGGATCCATGGTTGTCCTTCCGAAGAAGGTTCTGGCTACCACATCAAAGATATCACCGAAATAACTGCCGAACATCGCTCCCCAGAAGACTGTGGAGATACCGCAGTACAGATACATCTTCAGGGTGTTTTTCATGGCCGGTTCCATTTTCTTACCAAATTTCATTAGACCGAAGGCACAGCCAATTACCATTAAGAAACCATAGCCTGCATCGGACAGCATGAGGCCGAAGAGCATGTAATAGAATAAGGACATTACCATGGTCGGGTCAACTTCTCCCTTGCCGGGAAGACTGTAGCCTGCCAGTACTCCCTCCAAAGGTCCCGAGAAACCATTGTTCTTTAACAGAATCGGAACCTCCTCATCCTCCGTAGGCTCCTCAAACTCTACAGCTAGGTCAAACTTCGCAGTGATCTCATTGTTCAGTTGCTCCGCATCCCTCTTAGGAATATAACCGTTGATTACAATTGTACTCCTAGATTGCAGCAGATGACCGATTACCTCGTATTTCTCCAATCGCATCATATCATAATCTTGAAGAAATAAAAGGTCCTCCCTGTGCTTGCCGAGAGAAATAATTTCCTTCTCCGCTTCAGTGATTGCCGCTTCTGCTTTCACAATCAACTCCTTTAATAGCTCCAGCTGTTCTGCCGGTACATGCTCGAAGTTGATGCTGGGCAAGCTAAAATCCTCTTCCCTGAGGGCTTCATAAACCTTATCACCCTGCTCTCTTGTGCAGAGGACAAAGATACAGGTCTGTTCCTTAGAGGAGCTGATAATATCAACATTGATCGGCATGAATTCTGCCAGCTTGCCATAGATCGCATTCAGATCCCAGGTATTCGGTAAGGTTCCGATAAAAGACTTCGTGTATTTGGTTCCATGAAAATTCATTGGAATATCAAGTCCCACCCACGGTGTCAGCATCTCAATCTGCAATTGGTATTTGAGGATTTCCGCTTTGTTTTCGGCGATCTCCTTCGTTAGGGCCTGGATACGCCCTGCGGTTTTTACTACAGAATCATACTTTTCTCTAAAGGCCTCATAGACCTGAAGCGGCACCTCACTTCTGCCGTTCAAAACGGACAACAGAGACTTAGAGGATGGAACATATTGATCTAAAATAGCAACCGCATCCTTGGCTGATGCAATATTTCTATCAAAACCGGCTTTCGCAGTGGATACATCTGTTTTATGAAACACCTGATCCTCCGGTAATAAATCGCTTATTTCAATGACACCCCGACGTTGTAAGGCCTCTAGCAGCTTCTTGCGATCCTTCTTCAGCGCATAGATGGTAATACGCTGCATTTGCAGCATTGCCATAACAGGAACACCTCCTTTGCTCTAAATTATTCGTTGTCTAAATCAAGTTTGTCAGAACAAGTTCGATTGCTGCCTGTTCTTTATTCATTACCAATTCCTTCATGAAGAGTACTTCTTTGTCTGCTTTTTGTTTTGCATCCTCCAATAGCTCCATACTCCGGCGTTCAGCAGCTTTTAGATCATTTTCTGCTTTCGCCTGAGCCTCCTTCATTCTTGTTTCAATGAATTCCTTTGCCTTCTGCTTTGCATCAGCAAGAAGTGCTTCTTTTTTTGCAATCGCTTCCTTCTCTATCTGCGCGGCTTGCAGTTCAGCCTGGCGAACAGCCTGTACTGATTCTAATGCCATTCACTCACCTCCAAATTAATAGATTGCCAAAATATACGCCTTTCATATTATATATCATTATCCATTATTATTCAACAACTTATCTATTATACTGAGTAATCTCTTGTTCAATCTGACTAATCTACCGTATTTTGTTACATAATTTGGTGTTTCCTTATACACTTCCTATGAAAACTAACGAAAACTCGGTTAATTTTTTATCAATGTTTCATAAATATCCAAAAAACCAACTCAGAGGAGGATCTTATCGTATATCAGCATAGAATCGGGTACCTTGGTAATAATATACCAAAAGAAAGGAGGGCATTGATGGATATCAGGAATGAGAAAGGTAGAGGTAACTATGATTTCGCTGACATCACCGAGGAGGATATCAGGACGATTGCTGATCTGGAAGTCAGTTTAAGCAAAAAAAATAACAAAGATATCATCTTAATTGCCTATAAAAATTCATCAGGGCAATCGAATAATGAGAAAACCGATCAATTCGGATGACAAAAACCGGATGTATCTCGGGATCTGGTGGCTTCACCTTGTAATCCCGGGATATATCCGGTCCTTGTTCCGAAGCAGTTGCCCCGGATGGTTTATGCGTTGCATAACTCCCCTCATCTGTGTGATTTGCAACAACTGTTCCTGCAGTTCCGATACCGAAATAGAATACGCTGCTCCCCAGCAGTATAACAAAATCCGGCTTAAGTACCTCCCTCAGTACTCCGGCAAGGATCCGCCATATGTAGCTTCCCGGTATGGGCTTGCAATCGTTGATTTCCTAAGGAATTCTTCTGACTGAATTTCCGTGTAACACCTTCCCTTCCACCACTACCCTCTCAATCACAGCGGCTTTGGGATTCTCTATCAAAGCAATTAGCTTCTCTGCTGCACTTTTGCCTAATAGCTTCGTATTCTGTTGAAGCGTCGTAAGCTTGGGATCCAACACCTGTGATAATATAATTCCGTCATAGCCGGCCACCGAGATATCCTCAGGTACCCGAAGGCCCATCTCCTTAATTGCATTTATTCCGCCGATGCAGGAAAAATCATCAGGAAAAACAATGCAGGTGGGTCTGTCCTTCAGCCGCAGCAATTCCTTTGTCAGCTTGGCTGTAGTAGCAGGGTCATGATAGATACCACTCTTCACATACTCATCAGGGACCTGTATTCCCAGTTCACCGAGGGCCTTATAAAAGCTGCCGATACGATTTCTTGTAACCGAGGAATCTGCACCATGGATAAATGCGATTTTTTTGTGTCCCATTTCATTAATATAGAAGATTAAATCTCTCATACCCTTGATATTATCCGAGATGATCGCCGTCCTGTTATCAAACACATGATCAATTGTAATCACAGGAAGCTCCCCATGGATCAGCTCTATTACATCAGGATTGGAAAAATCGATACAGGCGATGACTACACCGTCAACTCCCCGATATTTGCTATGCTCATAATAGGACATGGATCTATGACCCAAATGCTTGTTAATGAAGGTAATGTCGTATCCGTTTCGCTCTGCCTCCACCTTAAAGCTATCCAGAACATTGGCAAAATACTCATGGGTCAGACCACTCTGTGCCTCATCAACAAATAATACCCCAAGATTATAGGTTCTGTTTGTTTTTAAGGCTCTCGCTGAGGAATTCGGATAATATCCCATTTCCTTTGCTGCCCTTTTTATATTCACTTTGGTAGCCTCAGCGATATCGCTATGGTCATTCAATGCTTTGCTGACTGTAGCTACTGAAACTCCACATCTAATTGCAATATCCTTAATTGAAACCACGCGTAACTCCTTAACCTTATCAAAATTCATTCATTGGCTTAAACGTTTTCTATAACCATATATTTAGCATTTTCAACATATAATTTAATAAATTACAAATATTCTTACAATAAATAACTAAAATCCATGGTTCATATCATACTTTTAAAACTCGAAATATGTTATTTTTCTCATTACCAATGAAATGTAACTAGAAATATCTTAATCCTTTTCGGAAATAATTGCAAGCATTATTTTGTTTTTATGTAAAAAATAGCTTAATCGTTTTCTAAGACGATCTATACCCTACTATTTGTATATTTTTCATTCTGTTCATCGTCTAAATAACTCAAAATTTGTTATCCTGTGCAACTATTTTTAGCAATTATGTCTATGGTATTTTTTTAAAAAAGGTATAAGATGGGTTACATATAGTAAAGCTGAAATTACAAGGAGGATCCTATGGAAAAAACAATTGGCAAGATTTTTGAGATAGAAGAAAAGGCAAAGCTGATCATTGACCGAGCCAATCAGGATAAGATCCGGATGCATGATGAATTTGAGGAAGACCTTATTAAGATGGAACGTGAGATCAATGAGGAGAATTCTAAGAAAATAAATGATTACAGGACAGAGATTGAGAAGGAACTGGAGCAGGAAAAGGAACAGTTAATTCTTAAGAGTGAGAAGCAGTTGGAGGATATGGAAGTGCTCTTTCGTAATAGTCACGATGATTTTATTCAAAAGATTTTTGATCAAATCATCCAATCCTGACCCTGAAGAGCTGTTTTTATATGAATCCATCAAAATAATGGAGGTTCTATGGATACTTTACTCTCCTATAGTGGAATTAATACAAAAATCAGGGCAATGCATTCCAGACTGATTACCAGGGAGGATTATCAACAGCTGGCCAATCTGGAAACAACCGTGGATTTCATAGCATTCTTGAAGCATCACCCGGGCTATAGTGATATCTTTCGAAAATATGACGAGCATGAGCTGCATCGCTTTGATGCCGAGAAAATCTTCATCTATGCTTTTTATAACGATTATGCCAAGATATACCGGTTTGCTAACCAGGCCGGGCGAAGGGATCTTGCGCTATTTTTTTTGCGACATGAGGTAACCCTTCTAAAAAATTGCATCCACCTTATTTATAATGAAGAAACCACCTATGATCTTTCCTTATTTCAAGAGTTTTTTGATCGGCATTCTAAAATCAATATTACTGCCTTGGCTTCCTCAAGAAGTATGGAGGAATACATCGGACAGCTTAAGGATACGGAGTTCTATCCTTTGTTCATGAAGCTGCAGAATAACTCCGTTACGAACCCGTTTGATTATGAGATGCAGCTGGATATCTACTATTTTAAAAGAATGTGGAAAATCAAAGGGAAGCTGGTTTCCGGCAATACATTGAAGGCAGTCACAAACAGGCTTGGTGCCGAGATTGATATGCTGAATATTATGTGGATCTATCGTTCAAAGGTAATGTATGACATCAATCCCGCTGATTTGTTGTCCTATATTATACCAATCAATTATAAGCTGACCAATGATCAGCTCCTTCGATTGGTGAAATCCTCAACCATTGAGGAATATACCGCTATACTAAAAACAAGCAGCTATAAAGAATTTGTACCTTCTCTTTCCGAGGGTAGCATTGAAAATACTTATCAAAAACTCATGGATAAAATATATAAAGACAATAAATCAAAGTATCCTGCCTCCATGAGCGCTGTAAACTTCTATCTCCACCAGAAGGAAACAGAAATTGCGCGTCTGACAACAGCGCTGGAATGTATCCGATATAAACTAGATCCCAAGGAAAAATTAAAGTATATTTTTAACGGGTTACAAAATGCTCATTTAAATCAGTCTGAATTTAAATAGATACCGGAGGTGTAACGATTGATAGAAAAAATGAAGTTCCTTAGTATTACGGGGCCAAAAAGGGATTTTGACCGAGTGGTCAGAGTGTATCTGAGTAAATACCATGTACACCTGGAAAACGCCTTATCCGAACTTAGCTCTGTCCATGATTTAAAGCCTTTTGTAGAAATAAATCCCTATAAGGATCTGCTTGGAAAATCGGAAGAATTGATGAAGAAGCTGGATAAGAAGGATTACGTTTCTACTGATATGACTCCTGAGAAGGCATCCGAGGTGATTACCTCTACCTTCACCCTTCTGGAGGATTTGAATACCCGAAAGAAAAGCCTGAAGGAGCAAAAAGCTCATTATGCTGATTTGATTCATCAGATTGAGCCCTTTCGGAATCTGGATTATGATATCCATAAGATCCTGGAGTTGAAATTCATTAATTTCCGTTTTGGAAAGATATCACATGAGCACTATAACAAGTTTTCAAAGTATGTTTACGATAACCTGAATTCTGTTTTCTTTGAATGTGACAGCGACAGTGATTATGTCTGGGGCATTTATTTTGTTCCGGCGGCATACTCCGTGAAAATCGATGCAATATATGCATCCTTGCATTTTGAGAGGCTCTTCCTTCCCGATGAATATGAAGGGACGCCGGAGGAGGCTTACCGGAGCTTTCTGGCGAAACGGAATGAAATCAATCAAGAGCTGACCGCGATATCAAATCAGATAAAGGAACGGTTGAGTCAAAGAGCGGAGGAGCTGATTGAGGCACACAATACTTTAACGGTTTTTAATAAAAACTATGATGTACGTAAGCTTGCTGCCTGCACGAAGGAAAAGGGAAAGGATGAGGTCTTTTATATCCTCTGCGGCTGGATTCCGGAGAATGATGTTAAGGCTTTTGTTGCAGATATTGAAACAGATGCTGATGTTTACTGCATTTTAGATGAAGGTCAGGAAAGCCTCACAACGAAGCCTCCGACAAAGCTCAAGAATCCACGAATGTTCAAGCCCTTTGAGATGTTTGTGAAGATGTATGGCTTCCCGGCCTATAACGAGGTGGATCCAACCTCCTTTGTTGCAATCACCTATTCTCTGATCTTCGGAATCATGTTCGGTGATGTCGGTCAGGGACTAGTAATCGCCCTGGGAGGGTTCCTCCTATATAAAAGGAAGAAGATGGCTCTGGCAGCCATTATCTCTCTTGCCGGAGTATTCTCAACCATATTCGGCTTTCTCTATGGGAGTGTCTTCGGTTTTGAGAATTGGTTGAAGCCACTATGGCTTTCACCGATGCATAATGTTATGACAGTACTGATTACCTCAGTCGGCTTCGGTGTTGCTTTGATTTTGATTGCTATGGTAATTAATATCATCAACGGAATTAAAGAACATAAGATGGGTAAGGTGCTGTTTGATACCAACGGAGTATCCGGTCTCATTTTCTACGGAGCTGCTATCACCTGTGTTCTGTTGATGGCCACCGGTCATCCGCTGCCGGCAACAATTCTTCTGCTTATCTTCTTTGCGATACCGCTGCTCCTTATCTTCCTACGAGAGCCGCTCACCAGAATGATTGAGAAGAAAAAGCGCATCTTCCCGGAGCATAAGGGAATGTTTTTCGTTGAGAATTTCTTTGAATTATTTGAAATATTATTAAGCTACGTAACCAATACCATCTCCTTCCTCCGTGTCGGAGCCTTTGCATTAAGCCATGCAGCCATGATGGGTGTTGTCATGCTGCTGTCGGGAGCCGAGAAGGGCTTCCCAAATCTACTTGTTCTGATCCTGGGTAATCTGATTGTTGCCGCTATGGAGGGTCTGGTTGTTGGCATTCAGGTATTAAGACTCGAATACTACGAGATGTTCAGCCGTTTCTATAAGGGAACAGGGAAAGAATTTAAGCCCTTTAAATACAATTAGCCTATTGCAAAATATATTATTTTAGGAGGATATATTATGAAAACACAGATTGTTATTGTTATTGCACTTATTTTGAGTATCGTTATTCCCTTTGGTTCCTTCCTGATATCCAAAAAGAGAACGAAGGGTACATTAAAGGCAACGCTTGGTTGCAATGTATTTTTCTTCTTTGCCACTTTAATCCTTGCGGATATTCTACTGTTCACCGGTAAGGCTTCTGCTGCAGAGACACAGGCAGCTGCTGAGGCAGTAAATACTGTGGATGGCTGGAGGTATATCGCTGCCGCCCTCTCCACCGGTTTATCCTGTATCGGCGGTGGTATTGCGGTTGCATCCGCAGCTTCTGCTGCCCTCGGAGCCATGAGCGAGGACTCTTCCATTATGGGTAAGGCCCTGATCTTCGTTGCGTTGGCAGAAGGTATTGCCTTGTATGGCTTAATTGTTTCCTTTACAATATTAGGCTGATCCAATGGAATCGCGAAACGATTGGCAGCTAGAAAGGAGGCCTTGTGATGCGAATGTTTTTAATCAGTGATAATGTAGATACCTATACCGGCATGCGACTGGCCGGGGTGGACGGTGTTGTGATTCATTCGAATCAACATCTGAAGGAACAGCTGGATAAAGCGGTTGCTGATAAAACCATAGGAATTATTCTGATTACTGAGAAGCTGAGCAGTCAGTTTCCGGAAATCATAGATGATATTAAATTAAACCGCAAGCTTCCGCTCATTGTTGAGATACCTGATCGCCATGGTACCGGCCGTAAGCCGAATTTTATTACCTCTTATGTCAATGAGGCGATTGGTGTGAAAATATAAAAACGGTTTTATGAAGCTGCATCTAGGATGCAGCAGGGAGGTATTCTATGACCTTAAATGAAAAACTAGATAATTTTTATACTTCGGTAATCGACAGCGCTACTGCACAAAGTGTTGATATTATTGAAGAATACAGTAAGGCGCTTCAAAAAATCAAGGATGAACGATATCAGTCTGCCTTAAAGAGAGCCAAAAATACCTATCGTATTGAAGTTGACTATATCATTCGTGAGAAGAACCGCAAGCTGTCCAAGGAATCCCTGGATATAAAGCGTAGGGTATTGGAACGCTCCGCTGAGATTACAGACAGTATCTTTCGGGAGGTTGAACAGAAGCTTCGGGAGTATATGAAGACAGATTCCTATCAGGAATATCTGATCAGAAAAATTAAGGAGGCCAAGGAATTTGCCAGGGGGGATGAAATCATTCTCTACATCAATCCCTCTGATGAGGGCCTAATCCCCTCTCTGGAAGCAAAAACCGGCCTTAAGCTGACCCTAAGCAACCGGGATTTCTTTGGCGGGATACGTGCCGTGATTCCCTCACGGACCATACTGATCGACCATTCCTTCCTCACAAAGCTGGCAGAGACAAAAAGTACCTTTAAGCTATAACCACAAGGAAGAGAATACCGTGTAACAATATAAAAAAGGAGACTTCTCCATGATAATAATAACTGGAACTATATATGGAATTAACGGCCCTGTGGTCTATGTGAAGGGCAATCAGGGCTTTAAGATGGGAGAAATGGTTTTGGTCGGTCCCGATAAGCTGGTAGGTGAGGTCATCGGACTGACCAAGGACAGAACCACTGTCCAGGTTTATGAGGAAACCACGGGACTTCGTCCCGGGGATGAGGTAGTATCCACCGGTGCTGCCATCTCAGTTATCTTAGCTCCCGGAATCATCGGAAATATCTTCGATGGGATTGAACGCCCTCTCCTTGAGGTAGCGAAGCAATCCGGTGCCTTCATCTCCAAAGGGGTCCGTGTCGATGCCCTGGATACGGAGAAGCTCTGGGAGGTCACCCTCAAGGTGAAGCCCGGAGATATGATCTATGGCGGAACGATTATCGCTGAGGTTCCTGAGACTACTGCGATCATTCATAAATCCATGGTAGCACCTAACATAAGCGGAGTAGTTACAAAGGTAGCTCCAAACGGACAATATACCATTCAGGATCCTATCGTAACCATAAGGGATAAATCCGGTAATGAAAAGGAGCTCACCTTGACCCAGCGCTGGCCGATCCGTGTTCCGCGGCCCGTGGGCAAGCGTTACTCCTCTGACCGCCCCCTCATCACCGGTCAGCGTATCATAGATACTCTGTTTCCGATTGCCAAGGGAGGAACCGCTGCTATTCCGGGAGGCTTCGGAACTGGGAAGACCATGACGCAGCACCAGCTGGCAAAATGGTCGGATGCCGATATTATCGTATACATCGGCTGCGGTGAACGGGGAAATGAAATGACCGAGGTACTGGAGGATTTTAGTAAGCTGGTGGATCCAAAGACCGGTAATCCTCTCCTTGCGCGTACCACCCTGATAGCGAATACCTCCAACATGCCGGTAGCAGCCCGTGAAGCCAGCATTTACACAGGAATTACTCTGGCAGAATATTACCGTGATATGGGCTACCATGTGGCGATCATGGCAGACTCCACCTCCCGTTGGGCAGAGGCACTCCGTGAATTATCCGGACGTCTTGAGGAGATGCCTGCTGAAGAAGGATTTCCTGCTTATTTGGCCTCCAGATTATCCGCCTTCTACGAAAGAGCCGGCTTTATGCAGAATCTAAACGGCACGGAAGGAAGTGTAACCATCATCGGAGCGGTATCCCCGCAGGGTGGTGATTTCTCAGAGCCAGTTACTCAGAATACGAAACGTTTTGTACGCTGCTTCTGGGCTTTGGACAAATCCCTTGCCTATGCAAGACATTTTCCTGCCATCCATTGGCTGACCAGCTATAGCGAATATCTCACCGATTTGTCGCCCTGGTACATCTCCAATGTCGGTGAGGATTTTGTGGAGTGCCGTAACCAGATTCTAAATCTTCTGACTCAAGAAAGCCGCTTGAATGAGATTGTAAAGCTGATTGGCTCCGATGTACTACCGGACGATCAAAAGCTGGTCCTAGAAATCACCAGGGTCATCCGTCTGGGCTTTGTTCAGCAGAATGCCTATCATCCCTCAGATACCTTTGTTCCGATGGAAAAGCAATTGAAAATGATGCAGACAATCCTGTACCTATATGGTAGGTCAAAGCAACTAATTGATATGAATATGCCGATGTCTGTTCTGAGGGAGGAAGACATCTTTGAGAAGATCATTTCTATCAAATATGACGTAGCCAATGATGAGCTTATGAAATTTGAAGATTATAAAGCGATGATCGATTCCTTCTACACCCGGGTCATGGCAAAAAATGCTTAACCTAATGAACCAAGCTGCATAACGTCAGCAGAATGGAGTATAGAGATGTCAATAGAATATTTAGGCCTAAGTGAAATCAATGGCCCTTTAATCGCCCTGGAGGGGATTCGCGATGCTTCCTTTGATGAGATCGTTGAATTCACAGTAGAGGGTAATAAGAAGAAATTAGGAAGAATCGTTGAATTATATGAGGATAAGGCTGTTATCCAGGTCTTTCAGGGTACGGAGGATATGTCCCTGTTCAATACTCATACGAAGCTGACCGGTCACCCCATGGAGCTGGCCTTGTCAGAGGATATTCTGGGTCGTGTCTTTAACGGCATCGGGCAGCCGATTGACGGTCTTGGTCATATTCCCTCCGAGCTTATGAGGGATGTCAATGGTCAGCCCTTAAATCCCTGCTCCAGGGAATATCCCAGAAACTATATCAAGACCGGGATCTCTACGATTGATTGTATGACCACCTTAATTCGTGGGCAGAAGCTCCCGATCTTCTCCGGCAACGGTCTCCCCCATGATCTGCTGGCGGCACAGATCGTGAAGCAGGCTTCCCTAGCAGAGGATTCCGATGAGGAATTTGCGGTGGTCTTCGCTGCTATGGGTGTCAAGCATGACGTGGCTGATTTCTTCCGTCGTACCTTTGAGGATAGTGGTGCCAGCTCCCATGTTGTCATGTATTTGAACCTGGCCAATGACCCTGTGGTTGAGAGGCTGATCACCCCGAAGGTAGCTCTGACTGCAGCAGAATATCTTGCCTTTGATAAAGGAATGCATATTCTTGTTATACTGACTGATATGACCTCCTTCGCTGAGGCACTCCGTGAGGTATCCTCCAGTAAGGGCGAGATTCCCAGCCGTAAAGGCTATCCTGGTTATCTTTATAGTGAGCTTGCCACGATTTATGAGCGAGCCGGCATCGTAAAGGACTGTAAGGGTTCCGTTACTCAAATTCCGATTCTTACCATGCCCAATGATGACATTACCCACCCGATTCCCGATTTGACCGGTTATATTACAGAGGGACAGATTGTACTGGATCGTACCCTCCACCAGAAGGTGGTTTATCCTCCAATCAGTGTCCTACCCTCCCTATCCCGTCTAATGAAGGACGGTATCGGTAAGGGGTATACCAGAGAGGACCATCAGGATCTGGCAAACCAGCTCTTTTCCTCCTATGCCCGCGTTGGTGAGGCAAGAGCTCTGGCCAGCGTTATCGGCGAGGATGAGCTGTCTCCCACTGATAAAAAATATCTGAGGTTCGGAATCGCAATGGAACAGGAATTCATCGCCCAGGGACTGACGGAGGATCGCTCCATCCTGCAAACCCTAGACCTTGGCTGGTCCCTGCTCTCCATCCTTCCGAGGGAGGAGCTTGACCGAATTGACACCAAGATCCTAGATAAGTACTACAAACCTGCAATGCAAACCCAGTAAAGGGTATCGATATTGTACTGACGCTCAAAATCTCAGTGAATGTATTTCTACACAGCAGAATTCTTGAGCAGAAGGGAGATTTATATGAATCCGAATACCTTCCCTACAAAGGGTAACCTAATCCTGGCGAAGAATTCTTTGAGCCTGGCAAAGCAGGGCTATGAGTTAATGGATAAGAAGAGAAATATTCTGATCAGAGAGCTGATGGAACTGATTGACACTGCCCGGAATATCCAGTCCGAAATCGACAGTACCTTCTCCGCAGCCTATCTGGCGTTGCAGAAGGCCAATATTGAGATGGGAATCCGTAATGTGGCCGATTTAAGCAGTACCATTCCCGAGGAGCAATCCATCCGTATTAAGCAACGTAGTGTCATGGGTACTGAGATTCCCCTGGTGGAGTTTGATGTCAGTCAAGCAAAACCCAGCTATGCCTTCTATCAGACGAGAATCTCTCTGGATGAAGCCACCAAGCATTTTAACAAGGTGAAGGAGCTTACCATTCGATTGTCCATGATTGAAAACTCCGCTTATAGACTGGCCACCAGTATTAAGAAGACGCAAAAAAGAGCCAATGCCTTAAAGAACATCACGATCCCCTATTACAATTCCCTCTCCTTAAATATTCAGAACGCTCTGGAGGAGAAGGAAAGGGAGGATTTCACCAGACTAAAGGTTCTAAAAAGCTGGCGGCAATAAATATATGGGGATAGGTTTATCATAAATTTGAATATTTTTCTATTGAAGATTCCTAAGTAAGCAGAATAATAATCAAGAAATCATCCCATAATAATTCTCAGATACGACGCTAGAACTTAACATCATGAGTAACCAGCATTTGAAGTTCCGTCGTATCTTAATAGAATAGAACCGTTTGTAATTTTGTCTCAGAATTACAAGCAGCACTGGGTTCACTTGAGAGATGAGGGTGATTGGATTGGGAAATCTATGCGAGGCTTTATGCTTTAGGCAGTAATAGGAATACTAGCCCTTCAGGGTTAAGTTCCTAAGAATCTTCAGATCTAGGAAAACTACAGGCACTAAAACTGAATATGAGACACCAGATGGCAGGAGCAGGTATGAAAATACCTGCTCCTGTCATTTTCGTGAAGGCAAAGTGAGCAAACCCATCTCACAGAACCGGAAAACGCCTGCGTTTTCCGGTAGAAGAAGGCACCCTGTTCCGGGCAAATCACATTTGCCCAGGAACAGGGTGCCTTCTTCTACTGAGGACATAGGAAGTATGTACTTCCAGTTCTGTGAGATGGAGTATATTGCGAACGCGCCCACGACTGAAGGTACGTACTGTGTACGTACCTTCAGTCGTGAACATGGGACTGTTTCATATAGGGCCTCTTGTATCATTTTATTTATTGTGAAACAGCCCCTATATTAATCTCTATTATTGATCTCCTTTACATCATATCCGGTAGGGTTCTGGAAGATTCGTAGGCCGAACTCTTCTGCTACCGACAGGATATGGTCAAAGATATCCGCCTGAACTGTTTCATAATTTACCCAGACCGTACTCCTCGTAAACCCATAGATTTCAATCGGTAATCCATGTTCACCTGGTGGGAGCTGTCGTACCATCTGTATCAAGTCCTGATTTAAGTCCGGATGATGCTTCAGATAATTTTGAATATAAATGCGGAAGGTACCTATATTCGTCATATGCCTGCCATTGATCAGAAGATTTGTATCAAAATTATGCCTCTGATTGTAATCTCTTATCTCCGCTTCCTTTTCAATGACATAATCCCTAATGTAGCTTATCTTTTTGAATTTCTCCAGCATTTCTGGGGTACAGAGCATAATGCTGTTCACATCAATATTTACGGAGCGTTTGATTCTTCTGCCGCCATACTCCACCATACCCCGCCAGTTTTTAAAGGAGTCGGATATCAGAGCATAAGCAGGAATTGTTACGATGGTCTTGTCAAAATTCTGCACCTTTACCGTATTTAAGGTAATATCAATCACCTCTCCGTCCGCTCCGTATTTCGACATTTCAATCCAGTCCCCAATCCGAAGCATCTCATTGGAGGTAAGCTGTATTCCAGCAATAAAGCCAAGGATTGCATCCTTAAACACGAAGGAAAATAAGGCAGTCAGGGCACCGATACTGCTCAGTAGGATCAAGGGACTCTCTCCCATGAGATTCGCAATGCCTATGATTAGCAGAATAATGTAACCTACAATCTTTATTACCTGAAGCAATCCCTTGATTGGTCTCACCTTGGAGATTGGCTTCAGCCGGTAAACATCATTGATTGTATCCAGCAGGGCATTGAATACAAACACGGAGGCAATCAGGAGATAGGTAATGGAAAGCCGCCTGACAATTTCCTGAGCTTGATCAAAGATGGGCGATGCCATATAAACGATGATACCGGGAATCAGATGAAAGCTCCTCTGTATCACCCTGTGCTCCAGCATGATATCATCCCAAAGCAATTTATTGCTCCTGATAATTCTGGACATGATGCGAAGAACGATCTTCTTCAATAGAAAATTTATTAGGAAACATAATAGGATTAAAATCAGAATAACAATACCATAGGATAAATATCCTACAAAGCTTGTCTTTATCCCTTGATCGATCAGAAACTGTTCGAAATAATCCATTCCTCCGTCAAACCCTTCCACCAATGTATTTGTGCCTCTATACTTCTTATATACCATAGGTACCACGCATAGTTTTTAGTCTATTTTACTCCCCAATTCCTACCTTGTCAAACCAATGAGGATGATAAGCTAATACTTATTTCCCATCCCATAATTTTTATCCATTTCTAATGATTCCCGTTCTACAATATGGTATAATTTGCTTACTACTTTGCCATGTTAATACAGATCGAATTCATAGAGTCTGTTTCACAGTTCAAATAGATGAATCATACCAAACCAAGAAAGAGGTGTAGCTATGTGGTTTACAAAATCCCAGGAGGAAATCTGCAATATATTACAGGTCAATCCTGTTATGGGGTTATCGAAGGAAGATGCCAATAAGAGACTGGAACAGTATGGATGGAATAAGTTAAAGGGCAAACCGAAAAAAAGTCTGCTCTCACTCTTTTTCTCCCAGCTGAAGGATATGCTAATCTATGTTTTGCTGGCAGCCACGATGATAACCTTTGTTATCGGAGAATATGTGGATGCCATCATTATCCTGCTGGTTATCGTATTGAATGCAGTCATCGGTGTCGTACAGGAGTACAAAGCAGAAAAAGCAGTCGAGGCTCTTCAGAAAATGACCACTCCGAAATCCTTAGTCCGTCGTGATCAGGAGGTCCTTGAGATTAATTCCGAGGAGGTAGTTCCCGGTGATATTATTCTTCTTGACGCGGGTCGCTATGTTCCTGCAGACCTTCGATTAATTGATAGTGCCAACCTCCAAATTGAAGAATCCGCCCTGACAGGTGAATCCGTCCCCAGTACAAAGGAGGCTTCCGCGATTTTATCCGACCCTAAGACTCCCATCGGGGATAAGGCAAATATGGCCTTTATGTCCACCCTGGTGACCTATGGCAGAGGGGAAGGTGTTGTTGTCGCAACGGCCATGGAAACAGAGATCGGTAAGATAGCCAAAATACTTGAGGAAGAAAATGACGAGATGACTCCCCTCCAGAAAAGACTGGATGAGCTGGGAAGAATCCTCGGATACCTGGCCATAGGCATCTGTGCTCTGATCTTTGTCATAGCTCTGATCCAGAAGCGGGATCTGATGGAGATGTTTCTTACAGCCATCAGTCTTGCCGTCGCAGCAATTCCCGAGGGTCTGGCTGCCATCGTGGCAATCGTGCTTGCTATCGGTGTCACCCGAATGTCTAAGATCAATGCCATTGTCAAGAAGCTTCCCGCAGTTGAGACCCTGGGTTCCGTAAATATCATCTGCTCTGATAAAACCGGAACCTTAACCCAGAACAAGATGACCGTTGTAAAGTATTATACCAGCGGTACAATGAGAGATGTAGACCAGACTGCACAAGACTTAAGACCCTCCGCAGATGCCGGTGAGTTAATCCGTTCCCTGGTGCTCTGCTCTGATGCAACCTATGAGAACGGACAGGGGACCGGGGATCCTACCGAGATAGCCTTGATTGTTTTCGGAGATAAATACAAGCTGCCCAAAAATGCTTTAAACCAACAGCATCAGCGAATATCAGAATTTCCCTTTGATTCTGACCGTAAGCTGATGTCCACCTTAAATGTGGAGGGGAATACCTATCGTGTCCATACCAAGGGTGCCATCGACAACCTGTTGAAGATATCCACCCATGCCCTGGTGGGCGGTAAGGCTGTTCCCTTAACCGACGAATTGAAGAAGGATTACCTGAAGAAAACCGAAGAGATGTCAGACAATGCCCTCCGAGTTCTGGGTGTGGCCTATAAGGATACGGATCAGGTGCTGGCTCCTGATGATATGGAGAAGGGTCTGACCATCATTGGTATTGTTGGAATGATTGATCCCCCCAGACTGGAGGTAAAGTCTTCGATCGCCGAAGCAATTGCTGCGGGTATAACACCGATTATGATCACCGGAGATCATAAGAATACAGCCGTGGCCATCGCCAAGGAGCTGGGTATCGCTGAGTCCATCGAACAGAGCATTACCGGTACCGAGATTGATGCACTGTCCGAGGAAGAATTTGCAGCAGATATCGATAAGTACCGGGTATTCGCCAGAGTATCCCCGGAGCATAAGGTAAGGATTGTGCGTGCCTTCAAAGCGAAGGGAAACATCGTCTCCATGACCGGTGATGGTGTAAATGATGCACCCTCCTTAAAGTTTGCAGACATCGGTGTGGCGATGGGCATTACCGGAACCGATGTGGCAAAGGGTGCCAGTGATATGATTCTCACAGATGATAATTTTACAACCATCGTAAATGCGATTGAAGAAGGCCGTAACATCTATAGCAACATCAAGAAGTCCGTAATCTTCCTGCTTTCCTGTAACCTAGGTGAGGTGATTACGATCTTCCTCTCTATCCTGTTTAATTGGCCGATTCCGCTACTGGCCACACAGCTGCTTTGGATTAATCTGATTACCGATTCCCTCCCTGCGATCTCCCTCGGCGTGGATCCCGGAGACCATGACGTGATGAAACAGAAGCCCCGTAATCCGAAAGAAAGCTTTTTTGCCAAAGGAGCGGGAACCAGGGCAGTCTTAGGTGGAGTCCTAATCGGTTTATTGACCCTGCTGGCCTTCTATTTCGGCTTGGCTGAGCATGGCTACTCCCTTGGAAGTATCGGTAATACAGCTGAGGATCCGGAATTTGCTGCTGCTCTGACCTATGCAAGAACCATGGCCTTCGTTGTGTTGGCAGCTTCCCAGCTCTTCTATTCCTTATCCATGCGCCATTCGACGAAATCCATCCTTCAGGTCGGTTTATTTAAAAATATGTACCTATTTGGTTCTATCATCGTGGGACTTCTGCTCCAGCTGCTGGTCATCTCTATACCCTTCCTGGCAAAGGCATTTGGGGTACACAATCTGAGTCTGTTAGATTGGGGATTGGTAATCCTGTTTGCATTGGTTCCTCTGATTGTGAACGAGATGATTAAATTCTTTTCGAGAAGGAAGGAAAAATAGCTAACAAAGGGGCATTGTATTTTAAGTCTAAAACCTGTAAAATCTATCTATTAAATATAAGAGGGTGCTGATATGAATCAAATCGAAAATTTAAAGGTAATATATCTTGCCGGAGGAT
This sequence comes from Bacillota bacterium, assembly GCA_023435645.1. Taxonomy (GTDB): domain Bacteria; phylum Bacillota; class Clostridia; order Lachnospirales; family Lachnospiraceae; genus Mobilitalea. Next base: position 202 of record JAEYRK010000070.1, on the reverse strand, counting down.
GCTTCTGGGGAACGGAAAAGTATCTCTCCGAGATACCCGGTATCCTTCAGACGGATGTGGGCTATGCCAATGGAAACACTGAGAATCCCACTTATCAGGAGGTTTGCCATCATAATACCGGACATGCGGAGACCGTCAGGGTTTCCTATGATCCCAAGGTGATCCGCTTGGAGTATATCCTTTCGTTATACTATGACGTTAT
>JAEYRK010000034.1 GCA_023435645.1 Bacillota bacterium | reverse complement strand
ATACCTTTGTTGAAGGAATTAAATTTATAAAAGGAAAATCCATATTATTATTAATGATGGCTATCTCTTTACTCTACGGTCTGTACAGTGAAGGTATTGATAGACTATGGACATCACACTTTTTAATAGAAACAGACTTTCCAGATATGATAGATATTAAGCCTGTTGTTTGGATTGGAATTATTGAGGGAACAGCAATGCTACTTAGTATAGTATCTGTAGAATATATCAAGAGAAGAATGAAAAAGTCGGGGGAATTGGACCGTGTCTGGATATTGACATTAATCAATGTATTTAAGGTAGTATCCATGATCATCTTCGGCCTATCTGGAAAATTCTCATTGGCCTTAATATCCTATCTTCTTTTCTATACCCTAAGAACCGCCAATGGACCACTCTATAGAGCTTGGAGAAACAAAAATATAAAATCGGAAGTAAGAGCTACCGTAATCTCAACATATGGACAGATGGACGCATTGGGTCAAATCATTGGAGGACCACTGATAGGACTGATTGCTTTGAAGACCTCTATTTCCACGGCAATCGTTGTAGCTGCTCTCATACTATCTCCAGTTATAATCCTTCTGAAATACGGATCAAAGTTCACGAAGGAATAAATCTGAGCAATACACCTAGAAAAATCCTTCTCCCTACAGCCAAACAGCCACAGAAAGAAGGATTTTGTTAAGTACTTATTGTATGTTTTGTAATTAGATCGCAGTAGCAAGTATTACATAATTAAGAACGAATAATAAGGTTGCTACCCACAATACAGGGCTGATTTCCTTAAATTTACCCTTTACCACCTTAACGATGCAGAAGAATACGAAGCTGAAGGCGATACCGGTGGAGATACTGTATGCAAAGCCCATGAAGATACCGGCGAAGAATGCAGGAATCGCTTCCTCTAATTCTGTCCAGTTAATATCCTTGAAGGCTGCAAGCATCATAATACCAACTGCAACGAGAGCTGCTGCAGTAGCCTCGGTCGGTACGATACCAACGATCGGGGAAAGGAAGATACAAGCGAGGAACAATACAGCGGTAACCACGGAGGTTAAACCGGTACGTCCGCCTGCCTCAATACCTGCTGCACTTTCAACATAAGTGGTTGTATTCGAGGTTCCGAATATAGCACCAACACTGGTTGCGATGGAGTCAGAGAATAAGGCCTTGTCCATCTTAGATTTAAAGCCCTTACCTTCTTCCAGAGCCTTCTCATCGTTTTCATCAAAGATACCGGTACGTCTGCCGGTTCCGATAAAGGTTCCGATGGTGTCAAAGGTATCGGATAAGCTGAAGGCGAAGATAGTCATCAGAACCAAAGGAATCTTGGATGCATCCTCAAATAAGGATAATAAACCTTTACTGCCGAAGGCAGCACCAAAGGTGGTTCCTAAATCCTTAAAGGAGTCACCGATACCGGTTGCTAAGCCAAAGCCGGAAACATTGGTTACGCCCATAGGAATACCAATTAAAGTGGTAGCAATAATACTGATGAAGATAGCACCCTTAACCTTCTTAACAAGAAGAATTATGGTAAGTACAATACCGATTAAGGCTAATAAAACAGGTGCACTGTTAAACTTCACTACCTCGGGAACTGCTGCGGCGCTAGCCACAATACTGTCCGTAGCTACATTAATAAAGCCTGAGGAGCTGGGAACTGCAGGAGCGTACTTATTGGGATCTACGATAAATTGTAGCAGTCCTGCATTCTTTAAGCCAATATAAGCAATAAATACACCGATACCGCCGCCGATTGCGTGCTGAAGACTAGCAGGAATTGCTTTGATGATTAGCTTACGGATTTTCGTAACAGTGATGAGGATATTAATTACACCACACAGGAAGACCATAGCCAAAGCCTGCTCCCAGGAGAAGCCAAGACCAAAGCATACTGTATAGGTAAAGAAAGCATTAAGTCCCATACCAGGAGCCTGTGCATAAGGAACATTGGCAAATAGACCCATAACGAGGGTTCCTGCCACTGCTGCGAAGATCGTTGCTAAAAATACTGCCTGAAAAGGCATACCGGTCTTTGATAAGATATCGGGGTTGACAAAGATGATGTAAGCCATTGCAAAGAAGGTAGTAGTGCCTGCGATTACTTCTCTAGGAATTGTTGTTCCATGCTGCTTAAGCTTAAAGAATTTTTCCATAAAATACTTTCTCCTTTATTATAGTTTTATCTAAAAGCATTGATCAATGCTTCTAAATCGTACCTATGACTATTCTTCACATTGCTCATAGTACCTTATACGTAAAAAATCTTCGCTCCTAAACATTCTGAATAATGATCAGATAATATTTAGGAGCGTAATGGATTATTGTAACATCGATGTCAATAATGTGTAATAATTATTACCAAAAAAATAATATCAAATACCTAGTCAAAATGCAATCTACCCATTCATTATTTTTACTTATGGTATTTATTATTCAGCCTCTACTTCCTTAGCGTTCTCTTCAATCACCTTCTGCTGAACATCGGAAGGTGCCTGCTCATAGCGGGAGAATTCATAGGAATAATCACCGATTCCGCCGGTCATGGAGCGAAGGTCGGTAGAATATCCGTATAGCTCAGACAGAGGGATATCAGCTACGATTTCCTGTTTGCCTCCGACTACCGGGTTCATACCCAGTACTCTGCCGCGACGTTTATTCAAATCACCCATAATGTCACCGGTGAATTTATCAGGAACCAGTACCTTCAGAGATACGATGGGCTCTAAGAGCACCGGGGATGCCTCCAGGAAGCCCTGCTTGAAGGCCAGGGATGCTGCTGTCTTAAATGCCATTTCGGAGGAGTCTACCGGGTGATAGGATCCATCTACTAAAGTAGCCTTCAGACCAACTACAGGATAGCCGGCAACAGGTCCCTTCAGAACGCACTCTGCGATACCCTTCTCAACTGCAGGGAAGAAGTTCCTAGGAACAGCACCGCCGAATACCTTCTCCTCAAATACATAAGCCTTCTCCATATCACCGGAGGGCTCAAATTCGATCAAAACATCACCATACTGGCCATGTCCGCCGGACTGTTTCTTATGCTTACCGCGGACGCTTACCTTCTTGCGGATGGTTTCACGGAACGGTACTCTCGGCTTCATCATCTCAATTTCTACCTTATATCTGGACAACAGCTTACATACGGTTACATCCAGCTGCTGATCACCGATACCATAAAGCAGGGTCTGCCTGTTCTCCTTATCATTAACCATCTTTAAGGTAAGATCCTCATCCATCAGCTTAGACAGTGCCTGGGATACCTTATCATCATCACCCTTATTCTTCGTCTTGAAGCGCTGATAGGTATAAGGTCTGGGCATTTCAAAGCGATCGTAGACAATAGGAACAGCCTTCGTGGAGAGGGTATCTCCGGTTACTGTATCGGATAGCTTACCCAGTGCACCGATATCTCCGGCATGAAGCTCAGTCACTTCATTCTGCTCCTTACCTCTTAATACATAGATTCTGTTAACCTTCTCTTCTGTATCCTTATCTGCATTGTAAACAACGATATCGGACTTCAAGACGCCGGAGCACACCTTAAATAAGGAGAACTTACCGATGAAGGGGTCTGCTATGGTCTTAAATACCCTTGCTGAGAAGGGCTTCTTTGAATCAAAGTCTGCTACAAATTCTTCTCCGGTCTTGGTATTCTTGCCAATCAGCTTTGATCTGCCGGGTTCCGGGAAATACTTTTCAATTGCCTGAAGCAGCATTGTAGTTCCCTGTGCATATACACCTGAACCCATCATAACCGGTACAACGGAACCATCTATCACATTATTTCTAAGCGCCTGGGAGATCTCGTCCTGGGTGAATTCCTCTCCATTAAAATATCTCTCCATGAACTCTTCGCTGGTTTCAGCAACCGCTTCAATCAGGATTTCCCTGAACTTAGAAAGATTTTCCTGACTATAATCCGGAATATCACATTCCACATATTCGCTGGCATGTGTAAATCTTCTACCAGCCATCTTCACTACATTGACAAATCCTACAAATTTCTCATTCTCTCTGATTGGAATGTGGATAGGAGCAATCTTCTTACCATACAGTTCAATTAGCTTCTCTACTACCTCACGATAACTTGCATTATCATCATCCATATCTGTTACAAAGAAAATTCTCGGAAGCTGGAATCTCTCGCAATATTCCCATGCCTTCAACGTACCTACTTCGACTCCTGCTTTCGCAGAAACAACAATAACTGCTGCGTCAGCAGCCTGAAGCGCTTCCTCGACTTCACCGATAAAGTCAAAGTATCCCGGTGTATCCAGGAAATTGATCTTCGTATCTTCAAATATAATGGGCACTACCGTTGTACTAATGGAGAACAATCTTTTCTGCTCTTCTTTGTCGTAATCACTGATTGTGGTTCCGTCTTCAACTTTTCCCTGACGTTTTGTAATTCCGGTTGTGTACGCCATGGCTTCGACTAAAGTAGTCTTGCCACAGCTTCCGTGGCCTAACAAAACAACATTGCGAATCTTGTCTGAAGTATAAACATTCATACTGATTTCCTCCTATACATGATATAGTAAGTAGTAGAGTGAATCGTCCCGCTTAAATCCTGCGAAACGTAAAGATGATAAGAATAAATACCATTGGAGATTCATTCCCATATCCCTGGGCGTTATTACCCAATTCCCAAAATTACCTCTTAGTATATTTTACTAGAGGTAGTCCACTTTTACAATAGTTTTATGTAAATATAAACAAACTTATTTGTTTCACACTTTAAACCGTTACGCTTTAAAGCAATAGAGTATTGACACCTTTGTTCAATGAGTGTATAATCCACGATATGCAGATTTGTCTCAATACAAAGTTAATTTAAATTTGAAGTGAATGATGCATTCCTATAAAAAGAACAATACCTCAGAAGGAACTCAATAAGATAGAAAAAGAGTAATACCATAGAAGGTTAGCAATACCATAAAAAAAGCGTAATGCCAATAGTAGGAAGGCAAACCCTTAGAAAGTGCGAAATGCAATTGAAGGAACGCAATATCATAGAAAGAAGCAATTATAATACCATAGCAGAAATGCAATACCATAGAAAGGAAGCAAATAGATGATTATTGTAATGAAGCCTAAGGCAAAGCAGGAATCCATCGAAAGGATTAAGCATATTATCGAGGGCAAAGGGCTATTCGCCCATATCTCTACAGGAACTGAGGTTACCATCATTGGTGTTGTCGGAGATAAATCCAAGCTTCAGGACCAAAACCTGGAGATCTTCGAGGATGTTGATAAGATTGTAGCAGTAACGGAAAGCTATAAGCTTGCTAATCGCAAGTTCCACCCTGAACCAACCAAGGTTAAGGTCGGTGATGTGATAATCGGGGGAGATAGTTTGGTGATTATGTCCGGACCCTGTGCAGTTGAAAGTAAGGAGCAGCTATTAGCTACCGCTCATGCAATTAAGAAATCCGGTGCTCAGATATTACGAGGCGGAGCTTATAAGCCCCGAACCTCTCCCTATGCCTTCCAGGGCCTCGAGGAAGAGGGTCTGAAATTCATGAAGGATGCCAGGGAAGAGACCGGCCTTCCTGTTATCTGTGAGGTCACCAGCCTGAATGCAGTTGAAGCTGCTGTAAAATATGTGGATATGCTTCAAATCGGCGCCAGAAATATGCAGAACTTCTACCTATTAAAGGAGGTCGGAAAAACCGGTCTCCCTGTCCTGCTGAAACGCGGTCTGTCCGCTACGATTGATGAATGGTTGAATGCTTCTGAATATATTATTGCTGAAGGTAATCCGAACGTGGTACTCTGTGAACGTGGTATCCGTACCTTTGAGACAGCCACCAGGAACACTCTGGACATCAGCGCTGTTCCTGTTATTAAGGAGAAGAGTCATCTTCCGATTATAGTGGATCCCAGCCATGCGACCGGTGTCAGGGCTTATGTCAAATCCCTGTCCATGAGTGCTGTAGCTGTCGGAGCCGATGGCCTGATGATTGAAACCCATCCAAATCCTTCCTGTGCGCTGTCGGATGGACCCCAGTCCCTGACCTTTGAACAGTTTGACACATTAACGAAGGAACTAAGGCCCCTTGCAGCCTTGATGGGCCGTTCCCTGTAAATTTAGAACGAACCCTGTATCATCCGATAGGTACAACAGTTATGTAACCCACTTGCCCATTAGCCCACTTGCCCATTTGCCCACTTGCCCACTTATCCTATTATGCCTGATAATAAGCGGTGCATCAGCAAACCTGGGCAGACTTGAACGATATGAATCAGGAGGTATTCATGAACGGGAGTGAAAGTGAATTTAGCAGCATCAACAGAATAGGCTTTATCGGCTTCGGACTGATTGGAGGTTCCATTGCCAGAGCATTGAAGAAGGTGAATCCCGGCTTCCTCCTCTGCGCCTATGATTATCATAAGGATAATCCAAGCTCTGATCTGCAGGCGGCGATAGCCGATCAGGTTCTTGACACCATCACATCCACTTTAGATAATGAAATCCCGGATTGTGATCTCATCTTTTTATGTGCTCCGGTATTATCCAATATCAGTTATCTGAAGCAGTTGAAATCCATCATCAAACCCTCCTGCCTTCTGACCGATGTGGGCAGTGTCAAGGGTAATATCCATACGGCCGTTTCAGAGCTTGATTTGGAAGCACAATTCATCGGTGGTCATCCAATGACCGGCTCGGAGAAGACAGGCTACAGGAATTCTTATGCCCTGCTGTTAGAAAATGCATACTATATTCTAACTCCTACGGATAAGACTCCCGAAAATAAAATACATCTCCTTCATCAGCTGGTGGAGAGGATGGGTTCTATCCCGATTTTACTTGATGCCCGCGAGCATGATGAGATAACTGCTGCCATCAGCCATCTTCCCCATATCATTGCGGCCCAGCTGGTAAACCTGGTGCGTGTATCCGGTGATCAAGCGGAGAAAATGAGAGCCTTGGCTGCCGGTGGCTTCAAGGATATCACAAGAATTGCCTCCTCCTCTCCTATCATGTGGCAGGATATCTGCCTGACCAATGCATCAGTCATTCAGCAAGCCCTGGACCGGTATATTGATACCCTGAAGGAGGTTTCGGAGGCTCTGACAGCCCAGGACGGTAAATTTCTCTACCATATGTTTGATACTGCCGGTGAGTACCGCAGCTCCATACCCAACAAATCCATCGGTTTGATGAAGAAGGTATTTGAAGTCTATCTGGATATTATGGATGAAGCCGGTGCCATCGCAACGATTGCTACCCTACTGGCCAGCAATCAGATCAGTATTAAGAATATCGGAATCATTCATAACCGTGAATTTGAAGAGGGTGTACTCCGGATTGAGTTTTATGAAGAGGAGGCTGAAGATAAGGCAGTCATACTCTTAAGAAAATATAATTACCGGGTTTATGAGCGCTAGTATATTGATTTGTTATTGATATGTTAAAGATATTCGCTTGATGATCAGAATAAAGGAGCTGTTCCATGAAAAACCAAAAGGTAAGTCCATTGAAGGGGAGTCTTTCCGTTCCCGGAGATAAATCCATCTCACATCGAGCTGTCATGTTCGGTGCATTGGCGGAGGGAAGAACTGAGGTATCAAATTTCTTGCAGGGAGAGGATTGCTTATCTACGATCCGCTGCTTCCGTCAGTTGGGAATTCGGATAGAAAATAATCCTTTGCTAGACCGCGTAACCGTCCATGGCAAGGGACTCCATGGGTTGACGAAGGCTACGGATACACTGGATGTCGGTAACAGCGGAACAACCATGCGACTAATGTCCGGAATCCTAAGCGGTCAGACCTTTGCTTCCACATTGACCGGGGATGCTTCCATCAGAAAACGTCCGATGGGCAGGATAATGATTCCACTAAAAGAGATGGGTGCCGATATCATAAGTGAACCGGGGAACGGCTGTGCTCCCCTATTAATTAATCAAGAGAATCGCCGGAGTACGGATGTACCCAATCACAGCTATGACAGCAGCTTTTTAACCGGTATTCATTATGTATCCCCCATTGCCTCCGCACAGATCAAATCCTGTGTCCTGTTGGCAGGTCTATATGCCAAAGGGGAAACCTGCTTTACTGAACCATATCTATCCAGAAACCATACGGAGCTGATGCTGGCTGAATTCGGAGCAGAGGTAAGGAGCGAGGGCAGTACTGCCATTCTTCAGCCGGAGCCAAACCTGATGGGGATATCTATCACAGTCCCGGGGGACATCTCCTCCGCTGCATATTTTATTGCTGCCGCATTAATTGTACCCAATTCAGAGCTTCTGATCAGAAATGTTGGCATTAATCCGACCCGTGACGGAATTCTTCGGGTCTGCAAACAGATGGGAGCCGATATTTCATTCCAGAAGGTTTCAAATCATGGGGGCGAACCTGTAGCAGATATCCTGGTGCGCCATAGCGAGCTGCATGGAATAGAAATCGGAGGCAGTATCATTCCTACCTTAATCGATGAAATCCCTGTGATCGCTGTCCTTGCCTGCTTCGCGAAGGGGAAAACCATAATCCGGGATGCTGCCGAGCTTAAGGTAAAGGAATCAAACCGACTTGATGTGATGGTAAACAATCTGACTCAGATGGGAGCCGACATCGTGGCTACAGAGGACGGCATGATCATAGAAGGCGGGAAGCCCTTGCAGGGAGCCGTCATTGACAGTAAATTAGACCATAGAATTGCCATGTCCTTCGCAGTAGCTGATCTGATGTCAGAAGGAGCGGTAACAATTCTTAATCCAGAATGCGTTACTATCTCATATCCGGGCTTTTATGCTGACCTCAAGAGACTTCAGAACAAATGATATTGCGTAATACTGTGTTAAGATAAAATACAGAAATACTTTTACAGAATGGAGATATGATGATACATAAGCTTGACCTACACAATCCTGACCACCTAGATCAAATTATAACGTTACAGAGAGTATCTTATCTGATCGAGGCAGAAATCATAGACTTCTATGAAATTCCTCCCTTGGTTGAGACCAGGGAGGAATTGATTCATTGCGGTGAACACTTCGTTGGCTATTTTATTGATGATGTTCTTGCAGGCTTCCTCTCCTATACGGAGGAGGACCATGTACTGGATATTTGCAGAGTAGCAGTACACCCGAATCATTTCAGGAAGGGAATTGCCGATTCCTTATTGAAGCAGGTGTTATCCCTTCCCGGTATACAGAAAGCAATTGTCAGTACGGGAAAGAAGAACCTCCCTGCCCTGCGTCTGTATCAGAAGCATGGGTTCATAATCGTCAGTGATAAGGAAATCGGTAACGGAATATTTCTTACAAATCTGGAAAAAGAGCTGTCATAATCCTGTTCTAAGCATTTCTGTCTTCCGGTGCAAAGCGGACGAACAGCTTTTTCCCGATCTTTAGAACAAATTCCTTCTCCTCTAATACCATATCAATATCCTCTACCAGCTTACCGTTGATGCGTATGCCATCCTGCTTCACCAGTCTTCTGAACTCACTACCGGAGCTGATCAGCTTCTGACTTAGCAGAAGTGGGACGATACTAAGTAAGGTTTCACATTGCCCGGGAAGGGTGATGTGAAGCATGGTATCCGGTAAGCCCCCCTGTTCAAATACTTTGACAAAGTATCTTTTCGCCCCTTTTGTTTCTTCCCTTCCATGGTACAGGCCGGTAATAATCTCGGCCAGCTCCAGCTTAATCTCCTTCGGATTCCTGCCCTCCTGCAGCTCCCTCTTCACCTGATCGATCCGGTCGGGATGCTCATCGGTTGCCAGCTCAAAATAACGCAGGATTAAATGATCCGGAAGCTCCATAACCTTCTTGAACATAACCTCCGCAGGCTCATAGATTCCAATGTAATTTCCCAAGCTCTTACTCATCTTCTCGATCCCATCGAGGCCTTCCAGGATCGGCATGAACAGTGCAATTTGGCGTTCCATTCCGAAGCTTGCCTGAAGGTTTCTTCCCATAAGGATATTAAAGGTCTGATCCGTTCCTCCCAGCTCAATGTCAGCCTTGATTTCTACAGAATCATAAGCCTGCATGAGGGGATAGAAGAATTCGTGAAGGCCGATTGGCTCCTTGCTTTTGTATCTGCTATTAAAATCATCCCGTTCCAGAAGCCTTGCTACTGTCGTGCAGGCTGATAGCCTGATGATATCCTCAAAATTAAGCTTTGCCAGCCATTCACTGTTAAAGCGTACCGTAGTTTTCTCCGGATCAATGATCTTAAATATCTGCTCCGTATAGGTCCTGGCATTCTCCTTCACCTGCTCCTCGGACAGTGGCTTTCTTGTTTTGGATTTGCCTGTGGGATCCCCGATCTTCCCGGTGAAGTCTCCGATGATGATAACTGCATGATGTCCCAGGTCCTGCAGCTGCTTAATCTTTCTAAGGACCACCGCATGGCCGAGGTGAATATCCGGTGCACTGGGATCCAGTCCCAACTTGATGGTAAGCGGCCTGTTCTCCTGCTGCGCTC
>JAEYRK010000063.1 GCA_023435645.1 Bacillota bacterium | reverse complement strand
CTTTGTAAAAGCCTCTGCCAATCTGCGATATAGCTTCCGGATCTCTTCTAAGGTCATTTGAGGCTCAAAGCCTACCAGTTCATCAATACTGATATTAAAAAATGTGGCTAATTCGGGTAGCAGCAGAATATCCGGATAGCTCTGCTCTGATTCCCATTTTGATACGGCAGGCTTCGATACACCAAGATGCTTCGCCAGCTCCTCCTGAGTGATGCCCATCCGCTTCCTATACTCTGCTATTCTGCTTCCAATTCGTATATTTCCCATAACAATAAGCTCCTGTCAGGATTATTTTACTATAATACTATTTTAGTTCTATTATCCGCAAAAAGCAATAGAGCCCTAGTTAACTTTGATTAATTTATTTAACTATTGGTTAACTTGGGGTAAGCCCCATGGATACTCTGGTATTATGACCCCTTGTTTCTAGCTATCCCCTAAGAAAAGGAGCCCATCCTACGGTGATTACACCGTTTGGATGACAGCTCCTTTAAATTAAAGAATCATATTTGTGTTTACAACAGAAGCCTAAGAAGCCTTAGATCAGTTCCAGCTTCTGCATAACCTCTACAAATTTATCAATGTCAATCGGCTTTGCCGCATAGGCCTCGCAACCAATCTCAAAGGATTGCTTCACCAGCTGTGTCTCCTGTAATGCAGTCGTCATAATTACCTTGACTCTCTGCTCAGGAAGTACTCCCTTCGACTTTTCATAATCACGGATGGCTTTCAGTACCTTTACCCCATCTACCTTTGGCATCATAATGTCTAAGCAGATCAGATCATAGGGCTGATTATCCTTCACTGACATCAGATAGGCATCGAGCGCTTCGATTCCATCCACTACTACATCCACTTCACCATATCCGGATAAAAACTTTGATAAAAACTTCCTACTGACCAAATCATCCTCAACAATCAATATTCTCATGTATTTTCCCTCCTTATGAGACAAAAGATCTACGATATACAAAAAATTCTCTTTGAAGCTGTTCGCAGTACCGGAGCACCTCCATCGGTTCATCCCGTCTGGCTGCCAGCTCTATCCGAAAGGCTGTGCTCTTCAGTTCCTCTGCTTCCAGCTGATTACAAAGCTCCTTCACTGCATTGGCAATAGCTTCCAGCGCCATGACATTGTTGGCATTAATCGCCATCTCCATCTCATCCATTTTGATCACTAGCTTTGAAAAGAGTATTTCCTCAGGCTCTGTTTCATCCTTCTTCCCTGATGGATACACAATCCCCACATCCGTAATCATAATATCCGAATCTTCCTTACCATCCTTCCTCCGGTTCATCAAGCGATCAATCGTACGGTACAGCTCCTCCATCTGAATCGGCTTTGCCACATAGTCGTCCATGCCAAGGGACAGATATTTCTCTCTGTCACCCTTGAGTGCGTATGCGGTTAACGCAATAATCGGGGTATACTCCTTTTGTTTCCTCTGCTCGATTTCACGAATTCTTCTGGCTGCTTCCACTCCATCCATATGCGGCATTTGAATGTCCATCAGGATTAGCTCATAGGGATTCTCCTGATAATACTTCAATGCCTCCAGACCATTATTGGCCGAAGTGATAGCATGGCCCTTATCCTTAAGCATTCTTTGTAACACCTGTTGATTTATCGGATCATCTTCTACGACCAGTACACGGAGTGGACTCGATGCATCTTCCCTTACTAGTATGGACAGCGGCTCAGAAAGCTCCTCCGGTTTGTTACCCGGCAGGTAAGGTATCGTAAAGCAGAAGTTACTGCCCCTTCCCTTTTCACTCTCTACCCATATCCTTCCTCCCATTAGCTCCAGCAGCTGTTTTGAAATTACAAGCCCCAGACCGGTACCACCGTATCTTCTTGTATTTGAGCTATCCACCTGACTAAAGCTCTGGAATAACAGCTCCTGTTCCTTCGGTGAGATCCCGATTCCTGTATCCCTTACCGAGAACTGCAGCTCCTCCTTACCCCCATCCCTAAGCTTCCTTCTGACCTCAATGGATACCTCTCCCACATCAGTAAATTTGATCGAATTATTGATCAGATTATTCAGTACCTGCTGAAGGCGGTTTGGATCTCCGATCAGATAGGGTGATATATTAGGGGCATAGGCATATAATAGCTCTAGTCCTTTTTCGTTTGCCCGGAAGGAATGTGCTTTCGTGATCTCCTCCAGCAGCTCCTTCATATTAAAATTAGTATTTTTTATACTAAGTTTTCCCGCCTCCATTTTAGAGAAATCCAGGATGTCATTGATTACATTGACCAGTGATCTTGCACAGGTTTTAGCTGTGAGCAGATTCTCCCGTTGTTCAGAATCTAGCTCTGTTAGTAGGGTAAGATCAATCATTCCTACAATCCCATTAATCGGAGTACGTATCTCATGACTCATATTCGCTAAGAATTCACTCTTTGCCAGACTCGCCGCCTCCGCTTGATCCTTGGCTCTTTTTAGTAAGATATCGGCCCGTTTCTTCTCATCAATATCAGTAATAACCTGTGCAATATAACCCTTCTCCGGGCTATATAATGCCATGGAATACCAGCGCTTGGTCCGGGGATCATAGATTTCATCGAGATAAACCGTTTTTTCCTCAGTTAAGATTTCCTTATAGAGTACTTTATTTCTATCTATCTCTTTTTTACTCTCGGGAAAGACCTCTATATAGGTTTTTCCAATGACCTCTCCCTTGTCCTGCAAAAACATCTCATGATAAGCACCATTATACAAGGTAAACTGGAAATCGCAAATATTTCCTGCAGGATCAAAAATCAGCTTGTAATAAACAAAGCCGGAATGAAGGTTCATGAACAGATCATGATATCTCTTCTCGCTTTCCAGCAGCCGCAGCTCGGCTTTCTTCCTCTCTGTAATATTGCGGGCTACAGAAAGAACTAATTTCTTATCCGCCAACTTAAAGTAATGGGAATTCACCTCCAGCGGTATTTCTCTTCCGTCTTTCGTAACATGAGCTGTTTCATAGGTATAATTACCCTTCCTTATGATGTTATCAATAATGGCTGGATTCTCACGAATCCCTTTCTCAGACTTAATTGCCTTGATGCTTTTTCCTATCAGCTCATTCCGATTATACCCCAGTGTGTCGCACACCGTATCATTGACCTCAATGATCCTGCTGAGGATCTCTGGATCGTCCACCAGCTCATGCAGATAGATCAAATCCCAGGCCTTATGAAATAGCATCCTGAACTTTGCTTCATTTTCATAAATCGCCTTTTCAGAATTCTTTCTCTCAGAGATATCACGAATTATGCTCAGTATGATACGCTTTCCTCCTAATTCAGTAGCCTGTGCACTTACCTCCACGGGAAATCCGGTGCCATTCTTCCTATAATGCACCGTCTCAAAGACAATCCCATCTTCCTTTGCTGCTCTTAGGTTTTTATATGTTTCTTTCTTATTCTTTCTTATATCATATATGCTTAAGCCACATAATTCCTGATAGGTATAGCCATAGGAATGGGTGGCCGCCTCGTTGGCCTCAATGATTGACCCGTCTTCTTTAATGAACATAATGATATCCCTGGTGTTCTGTGAGAGTAGCTGATAACGCTGTAAGCCCTCCTCCGCCATTTTCTTGTCATGGATATCTATCCCCATGCCGATATATCCCTCATACATTCCTTCCATATTATAAAAGGGCCGGATATAGAGCTTCACCCAGCGATATTCACTTCCATTACAAAGCAGTCGGCATTCCGTGTCATAAGCACCTAAATTTATTACTACTTCCGTAAATTTCGTCCATAGCTTGTCCTTCATTTCGGGATCAATTAAGTGGAGCCACCGAACACCATAGCTGGCTTCCACCGGTGTTCCGGTAACCTCCACCCAGTTATTACTCATATAAATAATGTTACCTTCCGTATCCGTCTTCCAATTGAAGGTAGGAAATTTTTCATACATGCGCAAATAAAAATCATTCATTTTCGTGAGTGCTTCTTCATTTTCCTTCTGTTCTGTGATGTCCTCCGAGTTGATCATAACACAGAGCTCATGATTAATTTCAAGCGGTACGAAGTCCAGCTTTCTCCATTGCTTCAACTCAGCTCCGTTTTTTATGATCGTTTGATTGCTTACGATACCCAATCGAGATTCTCCTGTATGAAGCACCTCACTGACATACTTTCTGAATTTACAGCTCCTACAACTGCTTCCATAGCCACAGCCTGATTCCAGATGATTCGGGCAGCTAATCCCTTCACCGAGAATCTTTCCTTCTATATGAAGCAAATCTGCGTTCAGCTCCTTCAGATAAGCCTTATTGATTTGTCTGATTCTATAATTTTTGTCTATAATCAGCTTCCCATGGGGTGAAGCCTCGAATATGGTCTCAAGATTATTCCTCTCGATCCGAAGCTTTTCTTCCGTATTCTTAAGCTTGGTGATATCACGAAAAACCACTACGACACCGATGATTTGCTTGTTCTGCTCAATCGGTGAACAGCTCGCAGAGATATACTTCACATCCTTGCTCTTTGTTCTTATGGCAGAATGATTCTGCAGACCGGTTACTTTACCTGCAGCCAGAGCAAGCCTAATTGGGCTTTCCGATATTTCAGATGTAACAGTATTGAAAAGGCTAAAAATCTCATCAAATAACATACCTATTGCGTCGCTTGTGCTCCATCCGGTGATAATCTCCGCTGTTGGGTTCATATAGGTGATATATCCCTCTATGTCTGTAGCGATTACCCCGTCTCCGATACAGGAAAGCATTGCAGCTGTCTGTTCATGGCTTAAACTAATATTTCTTTGATCGGTCCGATTCATCGATTCACCTCTGATCCATATGTGATGATAGGGATTAATTGACTCCATTCCTCTCTCAATTACCTAACATACGATTACAACGTGGAAAAGAGGGTTACCCCCCTTATCCACAACAGAATGTGCTAATACTTTCCGAATTCTCTATCGCTTAATACTATTCTTTTGGTGCTCGAGGGAGCAGCTTCAGATTTAACTTCCTTCCGACTGCCTTGGAAGGATCCTTTCCCTTCTGACATACCATCCAGCATCTTAAGCACCTCCGGATTGATTTCCTCCATCCCTCTGTAGGATGTCTTCGAGAAGTTTGTCCTCCTAAGTTTGAATCTGTTCACCTGATCCTTCAGCATCATCGCCTGACTGGAAAGCTCCTCACTGGCAGCTGCAGTTTCCTCCGAGGTAGCCGAATTTGACTGTACTACTTCTGATACCTGCATGATCCCCTGATTGATCTGTGAGATTCCTGACGCCTGTTCATTGGAGGCAGAAGCGATGTCCCCTACCAAGTTAGCAACTACCGTAATGTCCTCCACAATCTTGTCCAGGGCCTCTGCCGTCTCCTTGGCAATCTTCGTTCCTCCCTCGACCTTTTTAATGGAGCCTTCAATCATGTCTGTGGTCTCCTTCGCAGCACTGGCACTTCTGGCTGCAAGGTTTCTTACCTCCTCAGCTACGACAGCAAAGCCCTTGCCATGCTGTCCCGCTCTGGCTGCCTCAACCGCCGCATTCAGTGCCAGTATATTGGTCTGGAATGCAATCTCATCAATCACCTTTATAATCCTTGAAATATTATTGGAGGAGTCATTGATTGCATCCATCGCCGTCAGCATTTCTCTCATATGGCTGTTTCCTTGCACTGCATTGCCCTTTGCGGCCTCCGCCAATGTATTTGCCCGGTTTGCACTCTCGGCATTCTGTTTTGTCTGAACGGAGATTTCCTCTATGGAGGCGGTAAGCTGTTCAATGGAGCTGGCCTGTTCTGTTGCACCCTGGGACAATACCATGCTGGAATCTGACACCAGTGTGGAACCGGAGGCTACCTGCTCTGCCGCATCATTAATATTTCCCATGACCTCATTCATGTTGTCCGTCATCGTTCTGAAGGAAGAAGCTAATTGTCCAACCTCATCCTTGGTGTTGATATCGATGATAACATCTAAGTCTCCGTTTGCAACCTTATTCGCATGAGCCAGAAGCTCCTTGATTGGATTACAGATGATACGAGCGACAGATAACCCGAGACCAATCGCAAGCAGAACACTGATGACAATAATTGTTAGCATGATACTTGATAGTGTTCTAAAGCTCCTTGCATTTACTTCTGCACTTTCTTTGGCTGCATTCTTATTGAAATTAACTAATTGCTCCAGGCTCTTTTCTGCTGCTTCTCTGGCTTGTGCAAATTCAGGTAAATTAACAAGGGCTTGATCAAAGTTGTTATTTTTAATCAGTTCAATATTCATACTGCGTAATTCACGATAATCCTTTAGGCAGCTTATCACCTCATTATAATAATTTCTTTCTTCCTCAGAGGCAATAAGCTTCTCATAATCAGCAAGCAGACCATTATTTCGTTCCGTAAGCTGATTGATTTCATCCACTCTTTGCTGTAGCTTGGACATATCCCTTTCATATAGCATTAGAAAATAATTGGATCTAATGAGTAGGAGACTCTTTTCTATTTCTGTAAGTCCCTGCGAAGGAATAAAGTTATGATAATACATTGAATCGGCGCGGTCATTGATTTGCGACATGTTGCTGACACCGATATATCCCACCGCTCCTGTAATAATAGCCAGTACGATAAAGCAAATGATAAGCTTCATCCTTATTTTAAGGTTCTTAAACCACATCATATTACTTCCTCCTTCAAATATTCGTTAGAATAGTAACGTCATCATCATTCAAAAGCTTCTCACAGTCCAATAATAGCTTAACCTCGCTGCCTACCTTACCAATACCCTTGATATACTTATTTCCTTCTCTACTTACTTCCGGCGGAGGGACAATTTCCGTATCCGGTATAGAGAGAACCTCGGAAACACTGTCTACGATCAGGCCTATGGAGGTGTTCAAGAGGTCTATGACGATTACGCAGGTTCTGTCATTGTATTCCCGGAAGCTCTTCTTGAATCTCAGCCTTACATCCATGACCGGAATGATCTTACCCCTCAGGTTAATAATTCCTCTGATATACTCGGGAAGCTCGGGAACCTCTGTTATGGTCTGAATCCCGATAATCTCTGTAACATATCGAATTTCAATCCCATAGACTTCATTGCCTAGGAGGAAGGTTAAATATCTGCCTGCCAGCGTATCTTCCTCTTCCATGCTGTCCTGTACTGCTATGTCACCCATGATATTACTCCTTTCTTGCACTTTCATTCCTTTCTTCTCAGCTTTATCCTATTGTAAATTTGTAAAGTACCTATGTCTGTTACTCAAATCTGTTATATGTTTGATAGCCCTGCGATATCTAAAATCAAGCTTATGTTTCCGTCCCCTAACAGGGTGCACCCAGCCAATCCCTGCTTTTTGCACGAATTGCTTATGTACTGAGGGAGTGCCTTAACTACAACCTGCTGCTGACCAATCAGCCTGTCCGCAAAGATGCAGAACCTCTTCTCATCCTGCTCTACCATAACAAAAATCCCCTGGGTAAACTCTGTGATTTCTGTTGTTACGTGGAAAAACTCATGTAGCCTTAGTATGGAATAGCATTGTCCTCGCATCATGATCATTTCATTCCCGTCAGGATCCCTGATCAGGTCTGTCTGCTTCGGTCGGAAGGATTCCTTGATGGCTGTAATGGGAATTGTATAATGGGAGCTGCCAACCTGAATGTTCATCCCATCGATAATTGCCAGGGTAAGAGGTATTTTTATTTTAATCGTTGAACCCAACCCTTCAGCACTGTCAACCGATACGACACCGCCGATTGCCTCAATGCTCTTGGTTACGACATCCATGCCCACCCCTCTGCCACTGAACTCGCTGACAGCCTCCTTCGTGGAGAAGCCGGGCAGGAAGATCAGGTTGTAGATCTCCTTATCCGTCATTTCATTTTCGGGCTTTGTTAATAAATGATTCTCTCTTGCCTTGGCGAGAATTTTGTCTTTACTCAGCCCTTTTCCATCATCTCTGACCTGGATTAACACATCACTCCCAGCGTTCTTAGCCTCCAGATAAACCCTGCCGGCCTTGGGCTTTCCAAGCCTTGTCCTGACCTCTGCTGTCTCAATCCCATGGTCAATTGAGTTTCTCACCAGATGCATCAGTGGATCAGAAATATGCTCAATGATGTTTTTATCTACTTCCGTCTCCTCACCGATCAGAATAAGCTCCACTTCTTTGTCCAGCTTCTTGCTCATATCACGAACAATGCGCTGCATTTTATGGAAGGTATTAGCGAGCGGTACCATGCGGATGGACATCACGATATCCTGCAGCTCACTTGTAATCTTATGGAGCTGACGGGCCGCTTTATGGAAGTTGGTCAATTCCAGCCCCTTTAGATCCGGGTTTTGGATTACCATCGCTTCAGAAATCACCATCTCGCCCACCAAGTCCATCAGCTTATCCAGCTTCGCTACATTAACGCTGATGATGCTTTGATTCCCCGACGATGGGGTGCTGATCTCCTTCTCCCTTTGCTCCTGTAATACCGGTGCTTTCACCTGGCAGCCTTCCGTAGCTGCAAGCTGCTCTTTCCTATACTCCTTGATTTCCTCATCATTTTCTAGTTGAACCAGTTCCAGATCCTTTAGAAAAATGGTTTTTTGAAAAAAAGCTTCTACCTCTTGATATGGCTTTTCTGTTTTTAGGAATACCTGAAACCCCTGCTCTCTGATGATTCGGGTAGTGTCCTCATTTTCAATGATGTCCGAAGGGTGATAGGACAGCTCCCTTGCCAGCTCCTTCATATTATGGATTATGGTATAGGCTCTGATATTCTCCATCTCACAGCCATCTTCAAAAAAGATGGTTGCCCGGTAATAATGGTAATCCAGGTGGGTTTCCGTTTTGCTTTGGGCTATGTAATATTGTGGCTGCTTCGTGGACTTCGGTTTCTCGATTTCCTCCTCCGTAGGATTCATCCGCTTAATCACTGATAGGTATTCCTTAATACCTTCCATTAAGCCTGTCGCATCTCCGTTAACCGCTTCACCAACCTTGATTTTATAAAGCTCCACCTTAATAAAGTCAACACCGTCCAGGATCAGACTTGAGAGCGTGGAATAGTCTACCTCTCGGGGGTTATTTTCCCGTATAAAGTAGAATAGATCCTCCATCGTATGCGCCAGCATCGATATATTATTAAATAGCATCATTGCAGAGGAGCCTTTAATGGTATGCATGATACGGAAGATTTCATTGATCATTTCCTTCGTATAGTGATTTGATTTCTCACTCTCCAGAATACTTTGCTCCAGCTGTTCAAGGTTTTGCGTAGTTTCAAACAGATACATCTCCAGCATCGGTTCATTCAAATATAAATCCGTCAATCATTTCACTCCCTTCCGACTCTACCCTCCTTGCGGTATCGGTAGCTTACTATTTTTCAAAGGCTCTGAGCAGATTCTTTAATGATTGGATTGCCTTATCTCTTAAGTTAAATTGATACTCTGAGAAACGCCAGCTTAAGCACCACTCTCTAAGCAGTCCATTGATTGTTATAATTAGACTCTCTATATCAGCGCTGGTGCTTAATCTTCCTATCCTCTGTGCCTGCTCAAGCATTTCCTTCATAAAATGATCCCGGTGCGACATAATACTCTTGATCTTTTCCAGAAGGTCGGGATCCTTACGCAGCAAATCATAATTCTGTGTTATTACTGTAATTGCCGGATAGTTTTGATAGTAATTCATATAGAGATCCACAAAATAGATCAGCGCATCCACCGGATCCATGTTTTTTGCCTGCAAGGACAAAATTAAATCCTTATCGTAGAGTGAGTAATGCTCCAGCACCGCCAGAAGCAGCTCCCTCTTTGTTCTAAAATGCTTGAAGATGGCCGGCTCCGAGATACCAACTCTCCTTGCGATTTCTCTGGTTGAGAAATCATGCACACTAAATTCATTAATTACTTCAATGGTAGTCAGTATAATCATTTCTTTGGTATGAAGCAGTTCCATCAGTTATCACCTCGGTTAGTTATCACTTACTAACCATATTATAAATGAACTAGATAATCTTGTCAATTCAATAATGACATGTTTTCTTAAAATTGTTATTATTTTGAC
>JAEYRK010000002.1 GCA_023435645.1 Bacillota bacterium | reverse complement strand
GTGTATCTGTGTGAATGTATGAACGTTAGCTGTTAGTGGCCTGAGACATAGGCAGTTCGGAGGTATCATATGAAAGAGGTTATGGCTATTGTAAGACAAAATAAGGTCAATGTAACCAAGGAAGCCTTAGCAGAGGCAGGAATTCCGGCCTTTACCTGCAGAAAGGTACTGGGGAGGGGAAAGAAGCTGATTGATATGACCTTACTTCGTACCATCGTGGATTCCGGTGAGATACCGGTGTCCCCTCAGGGGGAATACCTGTCAGAGTCAAGTCGTCTGATATCCAAGCGGGTATTTACGATGATCGTAAATGATGAGGATGTGGACCGGACAGTCAACACCCTCATGGATGTGAATTCTACCGGTAATCCGGGGGACGGTAAGATCTTCGTTCTTCCCATCCAGGAAAATTACCAGGTACGTAACGGGGAATTGACAACGGAGGCATATTGAAAAAGGAGGTGAGGAATATGGAAGCTATGAACAGAGTACTGGATCAATATAGCTCCAAGGTCTATAAGAACCGAAAGGAGCATATGGTTAAGGTCGGAATGAATGAGAATCAGAATGAAATCGCTGCGAATATCCGGACCATACCGGGAATTATTAGCCAGAGAGGCTGCTGTTATGCCGGTTGCAAGGGTGTGGTGTTGGGACCGATTAAGGATGCCTTCCTCATTACCCACGGCCCGATCGGCTGTGCCTATTATTCCTGGGGAACCAGAAGGCATAAGGCCAGAAGTGAGGAGGGAGAGGATAATTTCCTTCAGTACTGCTTCTCTACCGATCTGCAGGAGCCGGATATTGTGTTCGGAGGAGAGAAGAAGCTGAAGAAAGCCATAGTGGAAGCAGTGGAGCTATTTCATCCATCAACGATCTTTATCTGCTCCACCTGTCCGGTCGGTCTGATCGGGGATGATATCCATGCGGTGGCAAAATGGGCGGAGAAGGAGTATGGGATTAAGTGCATCGCCTTCAGCTGTGAGGGCTATAAGGGGGTCAGTCAATCCGCAGGGCACCATATCGCGAATAACCAGCTGGTTAGATATGTAATTGGGGAAGGTGACCGGGAGATTAAGAATAAATTCTCTGTGAACCTGCTGGGAGAATACAATATCGGCGGTGATGGCTGGGAGACCGAGAGGCTGCTGAAGAGAATAGGCTACGAGGTGGTCTCCACCTTCACCGGAGGCTGCAGTATTGAGGATCTTAAGAACGCCCATCAGGCCAATCTTAGTCTGGTACAATGCCACCGATCCATAAATTACATTGCCGAGCTGATCGAGACAAAATATGGCATCCCCTGGATGAAAATTAATTTTATCGGGGTGGAGGGAACCATCCAAAGCCTTCGGGATATTGCTGGTTTTTTCAATGACCCGGAGCTGACACAGAGGACGGAGGAGGTCATTGCAGATGAGCTGGGGCTGATAGAAGAGGATATGGCCTATTATAGAAGTAGGCTGAAGGGAAAGACAGCGGCCATCTATGTCGGTGGCTCCAGAGCCCATCATTACCAGTTTCTTTTAAATGATTTGGGTGTTCATACCATTCTCGCCGGCTATGAATTCGGCCACCGGGAGGAATATGAAGGCAGGGAGGTCCTTCCCTTCGTAAAGCCGGATGCTGACAGTAAGAACATTGAGTCCATTACCGTAGAACCTGATCATGATAAATATCACCTGTACCTGTCCGAGGAGGATTTGAATAAGCTGAAAGAGGAGAAGCTCGTGGGGTATTACGGCGGCATGGTGAAGGATATGGAAAACGGGACCTATATGGTGGATGATCTAAATCATTATGAGACGGAGGAATTCTTAAAGCTGTTGAAACCGGATATTTTCTTCTCCGGCATTAAGGATAAATTTGTAGCACAAAAAAGCGGAGTGCTGTCCAGGCAGCTCCATTCCTACGATTACAGCGGCCCCTATGCCTGTTTTCGCGGAGCGGTGAATTTTGCCAGAGATATCACGATGGGGATTTATACACCGGCCTGGAGCTATGTGAAGGCACCCTGGAAGAACACTCCGATCCTGGAAGGAACCTTAGGAGGTGGTGAAGCATGCTAGCTTATACGAAGAAGGAAGCTTATGACAGAGAGGCCCTGAGAGTTAATCCGGCTAAGACCTGTCAGCCGGTGGGGGCAATGTATGCAGCGTTGGGGGTACACGGCTGTATGCCCCACAGCCATGGATCACAAGGCTGCTGCGCTTTTCACAGAATGTTTCTGACCAGGCATTTTAAGGATCCGGCAATGGCGTCCTCCAGCTCCTTTACAGAGGGCGCCTCTGTTTTTGGTGGAGGAACAAACCTGAGGACTGCGGCAAAAAATATTTTTGATATCTATAATCCGAAGATCATTGCCGTGCATACTACCTGCTTATCGGAAACCATCGGTGATGACCTGAATGCCCTGATTCAGGGCATCGACATTCCCGATGGAAAATACATGGTTCATACGAATACACCCAGCTACAAGGGCTCCCACATCACCGGCTTCAGTAATATGGTGGCGAGCTTTATCCGCTACCTGTCCGTAAAAACAGGCAGAAGGAACGGTAAGGCTGCTATCCTTCCCGGTTTTGTGAATCCCGGAGATATGAGGGAGATGAAACGGATTGCAGAGCTGATGGGGGTATCCTATACGATGCTCCCCGATACCAGCGGAGTCCTGGACAGTCCAATGACTGGTAAGTTCGAGTTGTATCCGAAGGGTGGTACCACAGTGGAGGATATCATCGAGCTGGGAGATTCCAATCTCACCATAGCCTTTGGGAAGCTTTCCAGTGAGGCCCCGGCGGAGGCATTATCAAAGAAATGCGGTGTTCCCTACCGGCTGTTGCCGTTACCGATTGGTATCGGACGCACGGATGAGTATGTCATGGCCTTACAAAGCCTTACAATGAAAGAGATTCCTTACGCACTGGAGGAGGAACGGGGACAGCTGGTGGATATTTTGATCGATATCCATCCCTATACCTATAATAAGACGGTTGCTATCTTCGGGGATCCGGATACGGTCTTAAGTATTGCTGAATTTACCCTGGAGATGGGAATGCTTCCGAAATATATAATGACCGGAACTCCGGGAGAGTCCTTTGAAACCGCAGCTGAGGAGCTGTTCCTAAAGTTCGGTGTAAAGGGCTGTCGGGCAAAGGCTAACAGTGATTTATATGAGCTTCATCAGTGGATCAAGGAGGAAGGTGTGGAGCTTTTAATCGGAGGTACCCATGGCAAGTATATCGCCAGGGCTGAGGATATTCCCTTTGTCAGAGCCGGCTTTCCGATTATTGACCGTTATATTCACTCCTATCTGCCCCTGGTAGGCTATAAGGGTGGCATGAGACTGGCAGAACTGATTACAGGGGCCCTGATGGATCGCATGGACCGGGACAGTACTGAGGAGGATTTTGAGATGGTGATGTAGGTGTATGGGTATGAGCAAAGCCTCAGGTGTTAGGCTTATGATGAATCGCAAAAAAGAGGGTATTATTTAGGAGCCATGTCAAAAGGCAGGGAGGTTAGTATGGAGAATGCATACGTTCTAGAGGATAGGAAGGATTTTATCAGGCGGAAGCAGGAGGGTGGCTGCAAGGGAAGTGGGATGAAGTGCGATGCGAACAGTGTAGCCGGTTCAGTAAGCCAGAGGGCTTGTGTTTACTGCGGTGCCAGAGTTGTCTTAAACCCGATTACGGATGCATTCCACATAGTCCACGGACCCATCGGATGTGCCAGCTATACCTGGGATATCAGAGGCAGCTTAAGCAGCGGAGAGGAGCTATACCGTAACAGCTTCTCCACGGATCTTAGGGAGCGGGATGTAATCTTTGGCGGTGAGAAGCGGCTGGAGATGGCAATTACAGAGATTGCCGAGAAATATCAGCCGAAGCTGGTCTTTGTTTATGCAACCTGCATCGTCGGTGTCATCGGTGATGATGTCGAAGCGGTATGCAGAAGAATGTCCTTAAAATACAATACGAGAGTGATTCCTGTGAAATCGCCGGGCTTCTCCGGGAATAAGTCGATGGGTTATCAGCTGGCCTGCAATGCGATTATGGAGCTTATTGCCCCCCATAAGCCTGCGAAAAGGAGAGGAATCAATATCCTGGGTGACTTTAATCTGGCCGGGGAGCTGTGGATTGTAAAGGATTATATCAAACGAATGGGAATCCCGGTAATTGCCACAATTACGGGGGATGCGGATTATGAAACCCTGATCCAAGCTCCAGCGGCAGAACTCAATATCGTTCAATGTGCCGGCTCCAGTACCTATCTGGCCGGCAGGATGGAGGAAGAGCTGGGAATCCCATACATTAAGGTAAGCTTCTACGGAATTGAGGATACAAGCAATTCCTTGCTCCGTATTGCGGATGCCTTACAGGATGCGAGGGCAAGGAGGATTGCGTCGGAGTTTTGCAGGGAGGAAACTGAAAGACTTCAGGATTTTCTTACTCTTTACCGAAGTTTACTTCAGGGTAAAAAGGCTGCTGTCTATGTTGGGGGCGGATTCAAAGCGATTTCACTGATACGACAGTTTAAAGCCCTTGGTATGGATACAGTAGTTGTCGGTACCCAGACTGGGAAGAAGGAGGATTATGACATCATGGAGGGGCTGGTTAGTGAGGATACTGTAATCCTCGATGATGCCAACCCAGCGGAGCTTGAGAAATTCCTTAAGGAAAAGGGTGCGGATATCTTAGTCGGAGGAGTGAAGGAGAGACCCCTTGCTTATAAGCTTGGGATTGCCTTCTGTGATCATAATCATGAACGGAAGCACCCCCTATGCGGCTTTGATGGAGTAGTTAACTTCGCGAAGGAAATCAATCAAAGCATGAATCATCCGGTTTGGAAATACCTGAAGTAGTCATAGACGGTAAACAATGGATCGCAATGTTAGTAAAGCTGCAATGTCTTTATAGTGACAATATCTTATAGTGACAATGTTTTTATAGTGGCAATGTCTGTATAGCGGCAATGTCTTCGCAGCAGACATAGGAGGTAAGTATGGAAGGAAATCTAGTAAATCTGAATGTGAATCCCTGTAAGATGTGCATGCCCATGGGGGCCGTAACTGCACTGTATGGGATCCGTAAATGCATGACTATTCTCCATGGTTCCCAGGGCTGCAGTACCTATATCCGCAGACATATGGCCACCCATTATAATGAGCCGGTGGATATTGCCTCTTCCTCCCTGACGGAGGAGGGAACGGTGTACGGTGGCGAGAAGAATCTCATCCAGGGTCTGGTCAATCTGATCAAGGTGTATCAGCCGGAGGTAATCGGGGTAGCCACAACCTGCCTGGCGGAAACCATAGGAGAAGATATACAGCGAATCATTCTTAAATTCTATGAGGAGTACCCGGACTATCGTCATATTCTAGTGATACCGGTCCATTCGGCAGGCTATGGTGGCAGCCAATATGAAGGATATCTGATGGCGCTGTACCAGATCGTAAAGTCTGTTCCGATGGAGTCTGTGAAAAGCAACAAAATCAATATCATAACAGGTCCACTATCTCCAGCAGATACCAGGTATCTGAAGAAGCTATTGGAGAGCTTCTCTCTGGAGTATACCCTGCTTCCGGATCTGTCAGAGAATCTGGATGGTGGGTACCAGCCGGAATACCGGAAGATGCCGCAGGGTGGTACCGGTATCGATGAGATCAGAGAGATGGCAGGAGCCAGATATACCTTGGAGCTATCTACCTTTATGGGGGAGACGACCTCGGTTGGTCGGTATCTTCGGGATAATTACGGTGTTCCCTACGAAAGACTGAACCTGCCCATCGGTCTCCGTGACAATGATGCATTCATCAAGCGGCTGGCTGAGCTCTCGGGAAAGCCGATTCCGGAGGAGCTGAGAGAGGAACGTTCCCGTTATCTGGATGCCATGGTCGATTCCCATAAATACAACAGTGAAGCAAGAGCAGTCGTATATGGGGAACCGGACTATATATATAGTACGGTTAGGCTGTGTGCTGAGAATGGTATTATACCGGTCATCACTGCCACAGGCTCCAAATGTACGAGACTTGATCAGCTGATTAGACAGGAGATTGAAGAGATAGCAAAGCAATTCCAGATCGGACGGCTTGAGATACTGGAGGATACGGATTTTCAGAGGATTGAGGAGCTGGCAAGAGAACTGGGAGCCAATGTCCTGATTGGTAATTCCGATGGAAAACGGATGGCGGAACGACTGGGAATTGAACTGATCCGGAGAAGCTTCCCAATTCATGACCGGGTTGGAGGACAGAGGCTTAGGATGCTGGGCTTTGAAGGAGCTCTATCCTATCTGGATGAGATAACGAATGCCCTCCTGGCAAGGAAGGAAAGCGGCTTCCGGGAGGAGCTATATTTAAGATACTATAAAGGCCCGAGAAAAAAGAAAGTGACAACGTTTTATAGAATGCACAGGAAAGATACGGAATTGGAGCGGGAAATATCAGTATTTGAGTTAAAGAAGGCTGCAGAGAAGTCAACAAAGACACTGGAGGAAAAGACTGCTTCCCATCCCTGCTTCAATTGTGGTGCTCATCAATATGCCAGAATTCATCTGCCAATTGCACCGAACTGTAATATCAGCTGTAATTACTGCCTTAGAAAATACGACTGCCCCAATGAAAGCAGACCGGGAGTTACGACCGGAATCTTAAAGCCGGAGGAAGCCCTCGAAAGGTATCTGAAAGCCAAGGAAA
Source organism: Bacillota bacterium (assembly GCA_023435645.1). Lineage (GTDB taxonomy): Bacteria > Bacillota > Clostridia > Lachnospirales > Lachnospiraceae > Mobilitalea. Next base: position 1,018 of record JAEYRK010000002.1, on the reverse strand, counting down.
AGCTGCCGAATCTAACAGTGGTGGGAATTGCCGGTCCCGGGGATGCTCTGGCCAATGCCTCGGAAACCCTAATAACCCTGGCGTTAATACGAAAGATAGATCCGGAGGTTACCTTCTGCTTATCTACCAATGGACTGATGCTTCCCCGCTATGCAGAGCAGCTGATTGCAGCAGGGGTGTCTCATGTGACAGTAACCATAAATGCCATCGATCCGAGGATCGGAGCTAAAATTTACCGTTATATTGATTACATGGGAGAAAGGTACACCGGGGAAGCTGCCGCTGCAATTTTGTTGGCTAACCAGATGGCAGGCTTAAGACTGTTAACTGACAGGGGTATCTTCTGTAAGGTGAACATCGTGGTACTAAAGGGCATAAATGATCAGCATATCCCTGAGGTGGTAAAGAAGGTGAAGGAGCTTGGTGTGACCATGACCAACATTATGCCGATGATTTCTGTCGAGGGCAGTGCGTTTGAGCATTTGCCCCAGGCCAGTCCTCAGGAGATCACGGAGCTGAGGAAGCAATGCGGAGCTATCTTAAAACAAATGTACCATTGCAGGCAGTGCAGAGCAGATGCGGTTGGAATACTGGGAGAGGATAGCTCCTTGGTATGGAACACCGCTCAGAAGGAGATTCAAAATAAGCAGGATATCAAGGACCTGACCTATCATTCCTCCGGTATCCAGGTCGCCGTTGCTTCAAAAAGTGGGAGTCTGGTCGACCAGCATTTCGGCCAGGTAACACAATTTTATGTTTATGAATATAAGAACGGCAAGGCTGTGTTCCTGGAGAAGCGATCCATACCAAAATACTGTAATGGTTCGGAGGAATGTAGTTCCGGAGAGGATAAAATCAACCGGATTATTGAGATCATAGAGGACTGTAAGGCAGTCATTGCCCTACGGATTGGTGAAGCTCCAAAGGAGAAGCTGAGGCAGATGGGAATACAGGTGTATACTACCTATGACAGAATTGAAGCCTCCGTGGAGAAGGCGGCTGCTGAGATTTTTGCTTC
>JAEYRK010000069.1 GCA_023435645.1 Bacillota bacterium | reverse complement strand
TAAATGAGAAGCTCCTAAAAAGAAGGGATGAAATTGGGCAGCTTGGCGAATCGACATTAAAATTAAGAGACCAGATCAAGGATATCCTGAAGGATATGAAACGCTCTATTGTTATTTTGAGTAGCTTTGCCGATAACCTAGACACATACCTAAAAAGGACAAGGATTACGGTAGATGATGTAACAAGGGCAATGGAGGGGATCGCCAATGGCGCGGTTTCTCAGGCAGAGAGTACACAGAATGCCAATTATAGTATGTCAGAAGTGGGGAATGAGATTAGTAATATCACAGATTCCTTGAATAAACTTAAGTCAAGGTCTGATGCGATTAACATGGCAAGTCAACAGGCCGAGGATATATCAGTTGAGCTGGAACAATCAGCGAATCATACCATAAGAGCAATCGATCGAATTGTGAATCAGACCGAGGAAACCTATGAAGCAGCCCAAGATATTAAACAGGCACTTGATTTAATAACCGAAATTGCAAAAAGGACGAACCTATTGAGTTTAAATGCATCCATCGAAGCTGCAAGAGCAGGGGAAGATGGAAAGGGATTTGGCGTCGTGGCAAGCGAAATTAAGTCCTTGGCGGATCAGTCCGGCAAGTCTGCTAAGGAAATCGAGTTAAAAATCAGTAAATTGCTAGAGGAGTCTGGCAAATCACTTGAGGTCGTTGAACAGGTAAAGGAAATAATTTCAGAGCAAAAGAATAAGATCAATGATACGAGATTGCAGTTCGATGTTGTCAGGGACGGAGTAGAAGAGTCCAGCAACAGTATCGAGAACATATATCAGAGAATTGTAATAGTGGATTCCCAGAGGAGTGCCTTAATGGATACGATCGAGCTGTTGTCAGCCATAAGTGAAGAAAATGCTGCGAGCTCTGAGGAAACCTCATCTTCAACGGAGGAGTTAAATAATACGATCCAAACCATTTCTGATAAAGCCTCCGAACTAAAGAGTATGTCAAAAGAGCTGGAGCAGAGAATTATGATATTCAAATTAAATAGCTAGATCCTAAAAAACATAGGAAGGAGTGATTTTATGCTTTTTGAAACTGAGAGAATCGTATTACGAAAAATGACAGCCCAGGATATAGAGATCTATCATACGTGGAGAAATGATACAGGGGTCATGCAAACCACTGCACCGCTATTAGATGTTTACCGTATGGAAGAAACGGAAGAGTTTGTTCAACAAAGAATCTTAGGTTCCCGCTCTTCAAAATGCTATATAATTCTTGAGAAGCAAACGAATAAACCGATTGGAATTACTTCCTTAATCAATATTGATCCTAAAAATCAAAATGCAGAATGCATTATTGATATTGGAGAAAAAGAAGTCTGGGGTAAAGGGTATGGATCAGAGGCAATGAAATTACTTCTTGATTTCGGCTTTCTGGAGATGAACTTACACAGAATATCGCTGAGAGTATTTTCTTTTTAATAGCAGAGCAATAAAATTATATGAGAAGCTAGGCTTTCAACAAGAAGGAAGTTCACGGGAAGCGATTTTCCGTGATGGGGCATGGCATGATATAATACATATGGGTATGTTACAAAGTGAATATATGAAACAAAGGAGAGAAAGGTAAAAATCTTATAGAAAACCAAGGTTTTCAGACTTTCGGTAAAATGGCCGATTGCTGGAAACCTTTTTTTAAATCAATACTATAGTCATCACGATGATACCGATCTGAGGCTGGGGCATTGGTGACCTGGCTGACCAAAATCACGGAGTTGGACTCGTATAAAAAAATTCCATACTGCCCGGCTTGATGCCCAACCCTTTCTCAATGAGGCTGGCAAATAAAATAAGCTTGCGGTTAGCTTGCTCCGGTGTCCAATCAAAAATCCCTGGATCAAGAAGAAAGCTAAATACAGATAGTATAATCTCACTCATTTCAAGGGGGTAATCACATTGGAAGCTTCCTTCTTGAACTCCTTGCTCAATGATGAGTGCAAGGATTTCAGATAGGCCTGTTACTATTTTTGCCAATGATTTTTGGTGAATTGCAGCATTTTGCGGAAGGTGGAGGTAGCTATCTAAATCGGAGGAAACGATAGAGCTACGATAATGGGTATACAAGATCGATAGCTTTTCAAGGGCGGTTTTATCATTTCGTAGAATAATAGCGCTACACTGATCAATAATCTTCTTATAAGTACGCTCGACCAGAGCGTCAAATACCTCTTCCTTTGATTTAAAGTAATAGTACATTCCACCCTTTGCGATACCAGCCTTTTTCGCGATATCGCTGACCGAGCAACTTGCACCTTTGTGTTCAGTTAATAATAACATCATGCTATCTAGTATCAAATCTCGTTTACTCATATCACTCACCTTGAACATTTTTTATCATTGTATCATAAAAAGTAGTACTTGAACAGTGGTCAAATATATGGTATAATATCCCAAGTTGAACGCTGGTCAAAAAGAGGAAGGGAGTTATAATAATGATAGAAGTGATCATACTACTGATTTTATTGCTAATGATATTGGTGCTATTTATTACAGAATTAATAATGGGAATTAGGTGTTTCGTAAGGAAAGGTGATGAAACAATAGTTCATAAAAGACTTAAGCAATTAAAGAGGAATTCTTTTTTATTGATTGGCCTCATTGCTTTGACAGGAGGATGTATGCTTCTTAGCCAAATAACCGCACATACACCTAGAATCAAAGATAAGAACGGAAAGCCCCTCGAAGGGAGTATCTCACAATTACAGAAGGTTAATTTGAATGGGAGAAAAGAGTGGATTAGCATTCGTGGTGAAAATCAACAAAACCCTGTGCTGCTCTTTCTTGCAGGCGGTCCCGGTGGAACGCAGATGGCAGCAGTGCGTCATGATCTCGCAGAGCTTGAGAAGTATTTTGTGGTCGTGGTATGGGATCAACCTGGTTCAGGAAAGTCTTATCGTGCGATGAAGGGAAAGCTGACGGTGGATACCTATATTGAGGATGGCCTGGCCCTAACAGAATATCTTCGAGAACGGTTTCATCAAGAAAAAATCTATCTTGTCGGAGAGTCATGGGGTAGCGCTCTGGGTATTTTCCTGGCAGAAAAATCTCCAAGCAGCTACCATGCTGTGATTGGCACAGGGCAGATGGTGGATTTTTTAACAACGGAGCAAATAGATTATGACAAGGCACTTGAATTCGCACTACAGAAGGGTGATTCAAAGAAAGTGGAAAAGCTGAAAGCCAATGGTCGCCCTCCCTACTACGGGAAGGATGTCACCTGGAAAAGCGCTGAATACTTAAATTACCTCTCAGAGCATATGAGTAGGAATCCTGAAATTCATAATAATGGCTATAATACCTTTCGTGATATATTCTCTTCTGAGTACGGAATCATGGATAAAATCAACTACATCAGAGGAATAGTTAACACATTTAATCGTGTTTATCCGCAGCTTTATGAGATTGATTTACGCGTTGACTATGCTAAGCTTGAAGTACCAGCATATTTTTTCCTTGGCAGACATGATATCAATGCACCCACCTCTTTGGTTGAGGATTATGTCACAGTCCTAGAGGCTCCTGTGAAAGAAATCATCTGGTTTGAGCATTCAGGCCATAGCCCATGGATCAACGAGAGTAAGAAATTCATCAATGAACTGTTAGCGATACAAGAGAAATTGCAGAGATAACAGTGATCGGCATATGGTGTTTGAAGAGCCACTTTCTGTAAACTCCTTAATCAACTCATATTTTATGTTCGGAGGAATCATACATGAGAAAAATTATTGTATTAGAACACATCACTCTGGATGGCATCATACAAGCTCCTGGGGGGAGAGATGAAGACATCTGCGACGGCTTTCGGCATGGTGGGTGGATTGCTCCATATTCCGAGGAGACCCTTGGCACGCTCCTCAGAAGGCAGATGAACTCGACCTTCGACCTGTTATTAGGACGCAAAACCTTTGAACTATGGGCAACATACTGGCCGGAGCATGGGGATGTATGGCCGGAGGTAAACAGGGCCATCAAGTATGTCGCATCGAATACGATGACCCATAGCGATTGGCAGCCATCTGTGTTTTTCAAGGAAGGTATTGAGAATAAAGTGATCCAATTGAAGCAGCAGGAGGGTCCGGATATCCATGTTTGGGGAAGCGGTGAGCTCATTCAAACACTGCTCAAGCATGATTTGGTCGATGCATTTTGGCTGATGATATATCCAATAACCTTGGGCTGTGGAAAGCGGTTGTTTGCCGATGGTACAATCCCAGCGGCCTTTACGGTGACGGAAAGTAAGGTCACCCCGAAGGGAGTTATAGTAGTGAATTACGAGCGTAAGGCGAAATCATAACCCAAAGATCAATGATGACACTTTATCCAACGGAAAGGAATGCCTATATTCATTCGGACAAATTTGTGCATGGATTATCAAGAGAAAATCCAAGAGATGATATATGATTTTACTTGTGAGGAGGTGAGAATGTGGATTGGATGACAAGTATTCAACAAACAGTAGATTATATTGAAGAACATATTGATAATGATCTTGATATTGATATGTTGCAAGCAAAATTTTTACTTCGCAATTTTATAAAAAATATTTACCATTTTATGTGATTGTACTGTAAGTGAATACATACGAAATAGACGAATGTCCTTAGCGGGTTATGATATTATCGATTCGGATAGTTCAATTCTTGATATAGCATTAAAATATGGGTATGAATCCCATGAAAGTTTTACTCGAGCCTTTACAAGATTTCATGGAATTACAGGATAGTTGGCTTTATGCTAGTTCAGGGAATTGAGCAATTATACCGGTTTGTTAAAAAGAGTGGATGGAATCAGATAACAGAAGTTAAGGAACAGTCCTGGGGTGGAAAGACTTGCTCTATTACAACAATTGATGGGAGTATATTGACATTCTTTGAATAAAAAGCGTTTCAGGGGCACGTCCAGTTACTGGACGTGCTTTTTTTATACTTCAGCTAAAGTTCAGATAAGAAACAAGTATATTTCATATTTATGGTTTAATATGAAGGCATTCCAAGCGAAAGGAGTGATAAAATGAAGGAATTCCATGGAAGACATGAGCTGAAGCATTATATCAACTTTTCCGATGTATTACAGCTTAGAGCAAGGCTTCCATATGTGGCCAGTATCGACAATAATGCGGTAGAGGGAAATGGCTATCGGGTTAAGAGTCTCTATTTTGACAATTATAATGATAAAGCCTTAAAGGAAAAAGTTGATGGAGTAAATGAGCGTGAAAAATTCCGCTTGCGACTTTATAACGATGACATATCCTTAATCCGCCTTGAAAAAAAGAGCAAAAAGAATGGTCTTTGCTTTAAGGAGAGTGCAATCATAACAGCAGAAGAATGTACGCGATTGCTGGACGGTGACCTTGCTGTGTTAAAAGAAAATGGGAATCAGCTGTGTCAGGAGCTATATACCAAAATGCATTATCAGCAGCTTCGTCCAAAAAATATCGTGGATTATCAGCGGGAGGCTTTTATCTACCCGATGGGAAATGTACGGATCACCTTGGATTATGATATTCGTACAAGCCTCAGTATCTATGATTTTATGAAAATGGATTCCATTCCTATACCAATTCCGGGAGTGTATATTCTGGAAGTGAAATATGATTGCTTTTTACCTGAAATCATCCGTGGTATGGTATCTCTCTCCAGTAGAAGAAGTACAGCGTTTTCCAAATATGCAGTAACAAGAATAGTATAAATAGGAGGTATTTAAATGACATTTAATGATATTTTCAAATCAAGTTTTTTAGAAAAGGCTGCGGAATTTTCTATTATAGATGTAGCAATTGCAATGCTACTGAGCTTTGCTATCGGACTATTTATTTTTTATGTTTACAAAAAGATCTTTGCCGGAGTAATGTACTCTGCATCCTTTGGTGTTTCCATCCTGGCTATGACCTTAATAACCACCCTCATTATTCTTGCAGTTACATCAAATATTATTTTATCACTTGGAATGGTTGGCGCCTTGTCCATTGTTCGTTTTAGAACTGCAGTGAAGGAACCTCTCGATATTGCCTTTTTGTTTTGGGCAATTTCAGCAGGTATTGTAGTCGGTGCAGGACTGATCCCTCTTTCAGTGATTGGTTCGGTTTTCATTGGTATCATCCTTCTTGTATTTGCAAATAGGAATAGCAAGGACACACCCTATATCATTGTGCTAAAGCTTGAGGATGAGAGGGCGGAAAGTGACTGCATGGCAATCATAAAGTCAAAAACGAAAAAAAGCCTAATTAAGGCAAAAACAGTTACCAAAAACAGCATTGAGCTTACAGTTGAAGTACGACTATCAGATATGTCTGCAAAGCTTCTGAATGAATTCCTTGGTATCAATGGTGTGACCAATGCTTGTCTTGTAAGCTACAATGGCGAATACACCGCTTAGGGAAGCGAAGATTCGAGGTGAAAGCATGATACAAAGTAAAAAAATCAATAGAATAGTGATGATAGCCCTTGTTTTTGCCTTGATCCTAAGCGTTGCTTTTGTGGTAATTGGCAAGATACAAACAGAAAACGGCAGCAGGAAAACTGAAGCAGAATATGCAACGAAGATCTTCGGTACTGATCTGATTACGATAGAGATTATTGCAGATGAAGCAGATTGGCAGGAAATGCTCGACAATGCTACAAGTGAGCAATTTATCATGGTCGACGTAATTGTGAATGGAACGAAATTCCAAAAGGTCGGTATTCGCCCAAAAGGTAATTCCAGCTTAACCCAGGTGGCAAGCTCTGACAGCGACAGATATAGTTTTCGTCTGCAATTTGACGAATACATCAAAGGCCAGACATGCTTTGGGCTTGATGGCTTTGTTGTCAATAATATGATTGGAGATAATACTTACATGAAGGAGTATGTTTCCTATGAGCTAATGCAGGAAATCGGCGTAGCAGCACCATACTATGGATTTGCCGATATGAAGGTGAATGGGGAAGGCTGGGGCCTATATCTTGCAGTGGAAACCTATGGTGACAGCTATGAAGCTAGAACATTTGGTACAACAAACGGAATGCTGTACAATGTAAAAAGCATGGAGATGGGTGGTAATGATCAAGGGAATGGCTTTTCACAAGGCTTTACAAATCCATTTGCAAACGGACAGGGTGAAGCTTTTCCACCTGGAGGTATGATGCCACCAACCTGGCAGGGGGAAGAAGCACAAGGTGAGCAAGCACAAGATGAGCAAACACTTCCAAACACACAAGCCTGGCCAATCCCCTCTGATACAGTTTGGCCTGACCAACAAAACATTGACGGACAAATGGAGAGACCGAAGGGGGATTTTGGCGGTCTGATGGGTGGCAGAGGGAGCAATGGTGGCAGCTTAGAATATACAACAGATGATGTTTCCTCCTATAGTGCAATCTTTAATAACGTAGTAGGGAAAGGCAATGGCAGTGATTATAAGAGAGTGATTACAGCATTAAAAGCGTTATCTGAGGGTGAAAATCTGGATACCTATTTTGATATTGACCAGATTTTACGCTATCTTGCAGCACATACTATTGTGGTAAACCTTGACAGCTATTCATCAAGTATGGCTCAGAACTATTACCTTTACGAGAATAACGGCAAGGTTACAGTTCTACCCTGGGATTACAATTTGGCATGGGGTGGTTTTCAAAGCGGCAATGCTTCTGCGGTCATTAATTTTCCGATCGACTCTCCTGTAAGCGGTGTTACTATGAGCTCCCGACCCTTAATTGAAAAGCTGTTTTCCAATACGGAGTATTTAGAAGCCTACCATGGTTATCTGCAGGAGCTTATGACAACTTATTTCGCTGACGGCAAATGGGAAGAGAAAATCACACAGCTTGATGAGCTTATCTCTGATTATGTTAAGAACGACAACACAGCGTTTTGTACCTTTGAGGAATATAAAACAGCCGTTGAAGTCTTCAAAACTCTTGGTAATTTGCGCTATCAGAGTATCCAGGGTCAGCTTGTTGGTACGGTTCCATCCACCACAGAAGAGCAGTCTGCTTACCCGGATAAGCTTATTTCAGCCAACGATATAAACTTATCCTCCCTTGGCAGCATGATGGGCGGCGGTTTTCGGGGGGATGGGGGAGACCGAAGGAATTTCTGGAGCAATCCGCAGGGTAGCGAAGACTTCGATACGAACCTGACAGAAAACATGCCTAATCAAAGATTCTCTCAAAGTGATGATGGATTTTTGCAAAGGCCGGCCTTCAATGTGCAAAATCCTGGTGGAAATAGATCAAGGATAACTCCGGAAGAGAGCAAAATATCATTACCCTTTGGTAGGCAAACAGCCACTGCTTCTAATACCACGGAAAGCCTGCTGATTTATTCCGGCTTATTTGCTCTTGTTTTACTCTCAACCTTCTTTGTGGCAAAGAAGAAAAGAAATTATTGAGGATATACTATACTTAGCTACTATTCGCTAACTTGTATTTTCGCTTTGTTACGATATAATATTGATAGGAGTTCGACAATTGAACTGTGGCAGTAGCTGCTTTGCAGCAGCTGCCACAGAAGATTTTCTTTCAAATAGGAGGTTCTGTCCATGGCAAAGATACTGATTTGTGATGATGAAGAAGGCTTAAGAGCCGTGATAAAACGATATGCCATATTTGAAGGGCATGAAGTTGTCGAAGCCTGTGACGGAATGGAAGCGGTAGAGCTATGTAAAACACAAATCTTTGACATTATTATCATGGATGTTATGATGCCGGAGCTGGATGGTCTTTCAGCGGTGAAGGAAATCCGCAAAACCGCTGATACTCCGGTTATTATGCTTTCTGCCCGTGGGGAAGAATACGATAAAATTTTAGGCTTTGAAGTGGGTGTGGACGACTATGTGGTAAAACCCTTTTCGTCAAAAGAGATTATGCTAAGAATAAACGCAATTCTTAGACGCTTAAAAGCATCAAGCGCCCCCAAAGAACAAGGTGGGCATATCATTTTTGAACGAGATGGTTTTTTAGCAGATTTGACTGCTTATAAGGTGTTTATTGACGGTATACAGGTAGACATGGCCCCCAAGGAATATGATCTTTTATTTTTCCTTATTCGCAACAAAAACATTGCCGTACCGCGGGAGAAAATACTTACCGAGGTATGGGGGTATGATTATTACGGTGATGATCGCACGCTTGACACCCATATGAAATTACTTCGAAAGCATATGGGGAATTATGCGGGTCTGATCACAACACTGAGAGGATTGGGGTATCGCTTTAATGGATAAGTTAAGATTAAAATGGAAGATATTTATTTTTCTCTTGGCCTTTTGTGGTGTTTTACTCTTTATCCTCTGGCTTTTTCAAACTGTGTTTTTAAGTGATATGTACAAAATGATAAGGCGAAACGAGCTTCATAAGGCTATGAAGATGGTTGAAAAAAATATCAACAGCCCAGAGTTAAGAGATATTTTGTTGCAGCTTGAAACTGATAAAGGTGTGATGGTAGCTCCTACCGGAGATTTCATAAAACCGCAAACTCCAGTCCCCGATGCTCGAGGCGGTATACGGCCCGAATCAATTACTGAAACAAAAGAGTTTATCCTGTCAAACGGGGAAGGGGTTTCCTTAACCTTTTTTGCTATGATTACACCGGTAAATGCTACGGTTTCAACCTTACAGATACAGCTATATATGATTACCGCTATCATGATTTTAGCATCTGTTGCAATTGCGCTTGTGTTGTCAGAGGTAATCGCTAAGCCCCTTGTTCGTATTAATGATGGGGCGAAAGAGCTTGCCAAGGGCAACTACAATACAGCCTTTCACGGATCAGGATTCTTAGAGGTAAAGGAGCTTTCGGATACCTTAAATACTACAGCAATTGAGCTTTCTAAGGTAGAAGAGCTGCGTCGGGAGCTTATTGCAAATATATCCCATGATTTAAGAACACCTCTCGCCTTAATTTACAGCTATGCTGAATTGATGCAGGACTTTCCGGATGAAATATCTTCGAAACAGTTGCAGACCATTATGTCGGAAACCAAGAGACTTTCCTCTCTAGTAAATGATAGTCTCGATATTTCTAAGCTCGAAACGGGCACAATGGAGCTTCACAAACACAACTACAACCTTACCATAAGTCTTGATGAAATTGTACTACGGCTTTCAGAGCTGTTGAAAAATGAGGGCTATTCGTTTGAGTTTAAGCATTCTGAAGATATCTATGTCACAGCGGACAAGGAAAAGGTTACCCAGGCTTTTTACAATTTGCTTACCAATGCTGTTAATTACAGTTCAGATGACAAGCATATCATAGTGAGACAAAGCAGGGTGCAGGATGGCGTACGAATTGAAGTCGAAGATCATGGTGATGGCATAGCACCAGAAAACCTCCCTTATATCTGGGACAGGTACTATAAAGTCGATAAAAAGCATAAGCGTGCAATAACAGGAACAGGGCTAGGGCTTTCCATCGTCAAAAAGATTTTCGAGCTTCATGGAGCACGCTATGGTGTGGAATCAAAGCTTGGGGAAGGTTCAGTCTTCTGGTT
>JAEYRK010000025.1 GCA_023435645.1 Bacillota bacterium | reverse complement strand
GTGCATATTGAGAATATCGCATCCTATAATATCCTTAAGAAAAACAGCTTTTGCTGTGAAGGTATCATAAGAGATATGTATTTTTTCAGAGGCAAATATCATGATCATTATCTCATGTCACTGCTTATGAAGGAATATAAAAGATCGTGCCGAGTGCAACCCTATTGAGACGATAATCGTTTGATAATGGTTATAGTAATATGGTAACAGTCATCACACAGCCGTAATCGAATCTATGGTGTATCTTATCTTTGCATATGGAGGGTAGAATGAACTATAAATATTGTCCACAATGTGGAAGCAGCTTGGAGCTAAGAGAAATCGGAGATGAAGGACTTGTCCCCTTCTGTTCGCCCTGTAGTATTCCCTATTTTGATAGCTTTGGGAATTGCATCATTACTTTAGTTGTCAACGAACATAATGAGCTTGCTTTATTGAAGCAGGAGTATGTATCTATGACCAACTGGGTTCTTGTTGCCGGATATATGAAAAAGGGTGAAACATTAGAAGAGTCAGTAAGAAGGGAAGTAGCAGAAGAAACGGGGCAAATAGCTGAGGAATTAGAGTATATTTCAAGTTATTACTACGAAAAGAAGGAATTATTAATGGTAGGGTTCAAATGTAACGTGATAAAGCGAGCATTTCTCAGCTCCAAGGAAGTAGATAATATTGGATGGTTCAGCTTTGATGAAGCGGAGCAGCTGCTGCGAGAAGGCAGTATTGCACACAAGCTGCTTATGAATGTGAAAAACAGTAGGATGAATAAAGCGAATGAGTAAAGAGTGAGATTCGCTTTAAAATGATGGGGAATGGAATGATCAAGGAGTTCAGCTTAATAAAAATATTACGAATGCATGACAGATGAATATGATTTGACAGGCTGTATCCATTGTATTAGTATGATTTTAAAGAGTTCTCATTGATATAATACATAGGTGATACTGACTTAAGGAACCTGAGATGAAGGGTATTCCAGTCAATATTCATTCATGTGCACTTATGCAACATTCGCCCATAGGAGATAAAGCCGGGTAGGACAAGCAAAGGGCATCAGAGATAATGTTAAAAGAATGATAATATTAAGGAGGAAATGATATGGAGCTACAACAAATAGTTTCGGCAATTATTATTGGTCTCATTTCAATTCTTTTGCTTATTTATTCCTTTTTTACATCAAAGGAAAAAGGCCCGATCTTATCAAATTCATATCTGCTTGCTACTGCTGAAGAACGTAAGAAGATGAATAAGTCAGCCGAATACCGTCTTGTGACAAATGTATTCAGTACCCTGGGAATGGTTTTTCTATTGCTGGCAGTCAGTATTCTTACCCAATGGTCGTGGATCTATTATATAATAGGAGTTTTGATCATTGCTTTAATGATCTATGTGATCAAAGAATCCATGAAATCAGAAATGGGTAATCAATAGCATTTCTTCAGGATGAAGAGAAGAAACGGCGAGGAGATAACTTGAATGAATTATGAACAATTAGTGCATACAGCGGTACTTGCCGGTGAAATTATGCTGTCCGGAGGTGCGGAAACCTACCGGGTAGAGGATACCATGAACAGAATCTTGATGATGTCCGGTTTGGCTGTCACTGAGACTGTGGCTACTACCACCGGTATCTATGTGACTCTTTCTGATGATAGTATCAATACAATCACCCATATCAAGAGAGTTAATGTAAGGAATACCAACTTGGAGAGAATTTATGAGGTAAATGAAATATCCAGAAAATTCTGCAATCACCAGATCACATTGGAGGAAGCGAATGAAAGGCTTCGTTACATCAGTAAGCTGCAAACCTACCGCCAATCTACCATATATCTGTGTACGATCATAACGGCAGCCTTTTTTACCTTATTATATGGAGGAAATGGAGTTGATTTTATCATCGGTGCCATAAACGGAAGCATTCTGGCTTTATTTTCCTTCCTGGTCAGCAAGGTGAGGATTAATCTATTTATCCGCAACATGGTTGCCGCATTACTCGTTACAATCAGCAGCGCCATCTTCCTTAGATATTTTCAGTCCCATATTCATATCACCCTTCTGCTTACGGGATCAATCACACCGTTAGTACCCGGGGTGGCAATCACCAATGCGATCCGGGATACCTTTCAGGGAGATTATATGTCAGGAGGAGCCAGAGCAATTGAGGCCTTTGTCGCCGCCACTGCAATTTCCGTCGGGGTAGGAGTCGGACTGGCCATGTTCAGAGTATATGTTAATCTATGAGTATTAAGGAGAATACACAATGGTTATTCGGGTGCTTGGTGCCATCATAGGCATAATCGGTTTTTCGGTTATCTCAGGTGTGCCAAAGAAGTTTTTAATTCACTGTAGTATCACCGGAGCTGCAGGGTGGTTTGTCTATCTGGTCAGCAAAGCAATTAGTGAGGAAGAAGTCTTTAGCATGTTCCTGGCAGCATTGGCAGTATCTTTTCTGTCCCACATATTTGCTCGGGTGCTTAAGGCTCCGGTAACGATCTTTCTTATTCCGGGAATATTGCCCCTGGTCCCGGGAATCGGTATGGTCCGCTCCGTATACTACAATATCATTCATAATTCTGCGATGACAGGCTATAACCTATCCCTGACTATTCAGACAGCAGGTGCGATTGCCATGGCGATCCTGATCATGGATACCTGTTTTCGCATGTACCGGGTAAATAAAAGAAAATAAAAGCTTGCGGTAGTATAAAGGGGCAAGAAGCTAAATTTATGAATGATGCTATTTCATACCGGATTAGGGAGGATGGATTGGAAGACAGGGAGATCAGAGGGATTTGTGAAACTCATCAGTTGACTTGTAACAATATTACCAAAGTAGTGGGTAGCTTTGAGAAAGAAGTATTTTCTGTTGATGATAGATATGTAATTCGGACTTCAAGACAGTCAATGCATGAGGAGCAGATAAAATATGACCGCATTAGAAATATGAAGTATGTTCCCAAAATCCTACATGCCTCAGATCAAAGGAAGAGAAGTAGTGATGTGAATTACCTGATCCTTGAATATATCAAAGGTTCAGAATTATTGACTAGCTCTGATGACCTGAAGGAGCAGGATTTATATGAAATAGGAGTTGCACTAGGGGATTTCCTGTTTGAGCTTCATAGCATCAAAGGGGAATCCTATGATATAGGTCATTATGTGCCGATCATTCCCGGGTACAAGCAATCCTGGAGATCAGGACATGAAGCTTACTGGGATTCAATCTATCAAGGGCTGAATAACCTTGATTTACCTAAGGATATGCAGCAATTATTGGAACTGAGTAACGAGTATATCCAGAAGAATGTTGCAAGCCTGGAGTTCGAGGGCGGTCCATCCTTATTACATAATGATTTTCATCTGAAAAACATCATCCTTCATGATCGTAAGCTTTCAGGTGTAATTGACTGGGAGTGCTCACAGTATGGGGAGGCCGACTTTGATCTGATCCATTTACTGCATTGGTGTCTTTTCCCTCCATCAGAGGACATGGATTGGAAGCCCTTATTCAATGCGGTGTTTCTTTCGTATAGGAGGAAGAATAGAATACCGGGGATAGGAAAAAGATTAGCGATTTATATGCTGGAGCATGATTTTATTCAAATACTATGGAGTAAGGGAAAAAGAGCTGATGAATTCCAGGCAAGAATCAGAGGATGGCTGGATGGGAGTCTGGAAGAATACATTCAAAATCTGATAGAATGTTGACCCAAGCAGCAAACCTTATTTGATAAACGAAAACAATCAAACTCTTCTGGGTGTAGACTCCTATCGGTTCGTTACCTCTTACATTTGCAGGGCCCGGATCAGTAATAATAAAATAAAGGATAAAGCGGCTCCTTCTACTTCTCTTTAGGAGAGTAGTATGGGGAGCCGCCTTTTTAATAACCGGTGATTTCTAAGCCATATCCTAATGCATTGAGACTGAACTAATTTATAAAGCCTATTTCGTTTTCACCTTTTTTACTTTTTGATTTGGCTTCTTAATGTTAATTTGGTAAGTGAAGAAGACAGGGTCCCGAGAATTAACAGGAGCCGCATAGCTAGTGATCATATAATTGTTTCCGTCTTTAAATAAAGATTTGATCGTAAGGGCGTCTGTTTCGGTTACGTTGAACGGATCCACGGTAATCACACTATAATCTTTTCCGGAGGACTTCTTACCATTACCCTTCGTCTTTTCATTGATGAAGGTTACTGTATAGTTTACATATTGACCCATCAGCTTACTAGGAGAAATCAATTTATCCGTAGAGCTACCATCAAAGGATAGTCCGATTTCAGGAATTGTGATATTATCCAAGAACCAGCCAGCTTCATAGGTAGCCCAGTCCGTAATATAACGGAAGGATATCAAAAGCTTCTTCCCTGCAAAAGTGCTCAGATCAAAGCTTTCATTGCTCCATCCGTCTGAAGCACCGGTAAAGCCGGGCAAATTAGCTTGTATCTTAGGATAGCCATCCGGATCAAGGTCATTTCTGGTATTTTCATTCTCAAGACTGCTCCAGGTATAGCCTCCATCGGTTGAAACCTGCACAAAACCATAATCCCAGCCTTCTTCAATCCGGTAATAATGATCAAAGTTCAAGGTAGCAGAAGCAACACCGGTAAGATCAGCCTCCAGAATGATGGAGTTATCCGTTTCATTCCCCTGATTGGACCACAATACCTTATTACCATTGCTTATGGGATCCTTAACCGATAGCCATGGAACGGGTAGAAAATCGACCCCGTCAAAGGAGATGCTATCGATCTTACTATCAAAGGCTAATTGCTTAAAGTCTCCTCCCCAGGCAGGGACACCTTCCTTCTCATAGGATGCGGCACTTTCAAAGTTTACGGTTTTGCCTCTTGGAGTTCCGGACTTGTCAATGGGGATATCCCGAAGGTTAATGCTGTCAAAGTTATAGATACCGTTGCCGGGCTTCTCACTGTCCAGAACCAAAGCGGTGATAAAGTTCTGGTAGAGGGTAGTGAAATCAAGCTTGGAGCCGCGGGCCTTCAGGACCTCATTGATGCTGTCAATGCCCTGCTTTGTATTCAGAGCAAGAGCTCTGATAAAATCCTTCCCAAGCTTATCATTCATGTAGAGAGTAAACAGATAAACCTGTCCATAGTCAGCAATTGTCTCCGGTCCGGTGGGGGCTGAATAATGTTCGTCCCAATTTACCAGGGAGTTTTCCGGACGGTCCAGATAGTAGTTAATGGAGGAGGCATCCATACCATAGCCGCCAAGATACTCCGAGAAGGTGGACATACCCTCGTTAATCCAGGTTTCCTCCAGGGTATCATGATCCGCATGGATCAGATGCTGTAGTTCATGGATGGATGTAGGATAGAAGGTGCTCTCCAATCGGGTTTCCCAACTGTTGGTGTCGATTGTTATGATATTACGGTCAATATAATTCTCAAGGGTCTGCCAGAAAAATCCTGCCACAAAGAAGGGATAACTTGGATCATAATAATTCTCATCTAAAATATTGTCTACGAGAATAAGGACCTTACTGTTACCTTCATAATAGCCTTGGGGGACATAACCCCAGTCAGCCAAAGGAGAATGCGACCCGTCCAGCATATCCGGAGTGCCAAAGAAATCGGTGGCGACTGGATAGATGTTCGAATCAAATTCCAATTTCAGCTTGTCCACCTGCTCCTGTGTAATTTTCGGTGTTGTCCGAGGATCTCCGACCGGGAAGGAGAGGTCATCTGCGACCCAAACCTCTACAGTTTCACCAACACTTCTAAGGGTAAAGGGTTTAAAAGAAAGGTCTCTGTTTAGGAAGAACTTGGTTCCACCATCATATGTAAAATCACTGTCAGAAGCAGCTTCAGCAGCTTCTGAGATACCTTCGCTGAGTGTTTTCGCTTGTGCTTTGATGAGTTCATCTGCGTTCCTCTGATAATAGGGATCTCTGGACAGATGATTCAAATAGCCATCAATATCGATCCTGTCTCCGTACATTTCATTACCTATTACCGTAGCTGTCTTGGCCTCTGCAGTTTTCTCCATATATGGAGTAGATTGCAGAAGGGAAAGAACCAGCACTCCTGTAAGTATAGCGGATAAGTATTGCTTCATATGGATCTCCTTTCCAATAAATGTAAATTAATCATATCATAAATCCTACTGAAAGTAAAACGGTCATTTACATTGGTGAAGGATGAATTGATTTTTATAAAATGAATGTTATTATTTGACATAAGATTTCCCTTGTATTATGATGGGTGTATTAATTTAACGTAGGACTAATACTCCTAAATCTTCATGTTCTGAATTCATGGGAGAGAGGGTACTTATCAAAAGATAATGAAAGGGTCAGAAGTACTACCATATCATATGGGACCAGCTGATAGTGTGGATGGATGCATACTTATATTAATGTTGAAGAACTTGGCCTAAGTCAAATGTACCTTAATCATGAGAAGCTACAAAGGCTACGGGCCTGGTATGATCCGCATAAAATGGATGAATATGAACCGTTACCGGCCATAAGCAAAATCCCTGTGGTGATAGATCAGGATGAAATCGTAACCTGTGCCCTGGGGAATAGACTATATCAGGAGTATATCGGGTGGTGTAACCGGCTCGGTATCAATACGGTTAAGGATTTGGAACATAGAATCATTTCGGCTGATGCTTATGAGTTTCTTTGGCTTGAGCGCTGTAATCGATTATTTCATCTTATGAAGGCTGTCGAAGACAGGGTATTACCTTATGAAGCTTATGAAGCCAGGAAGCAGCTCGGCAAGAATAAGCAACTCTTATTATATGGAGCTGATGAAGAATTACGCAGCTTTTATTACGAAGACCTGAGAGGTAATCTGTATCTATATAAGGACGGACAGTTTACTAAGGAACATCATGAATATTCATGGGGGAGGTCAACATGATGATTCGTAAAGCCATCGTGGAAGACGCAAAGGAAATATTGGAGCTCCAAAAGAAGGCTTATTTAAGCGAAGCGAAGTTAAATGATGATTACACATTACCGCCCTTAACCCAGACAATCGAGAGCATAATGAATGACTTCAGCCGGTATACTTTTCTGAAAGCGGTTCAGGAGCAAAGAATCATTGGTTCAGTGAAGGGCTATGAAGAGAACGGAACCTGTTACATAGGAAGGCTGATTGTAGCCGATGAACACCAGAATCAAGGGATAGGATCCTCCTTGCTTAAGAGTTTGGAGAAGGAATTCGCCTTTGTAACCAGGTATGAGCTTTTTACCGGTAAGAAGAGTGTGAAGAACTTATACCTCTATCAGAAGAATGGATATCATATATTCAGAGAAGAAGAGCTGAATGATAAAACAGCAATTGTATTTTTGGAGAAGTTTAATTAGCCTGTGGTGTCGAATTGAGCTTTTTAAATTCGATTTATAAGGGGGAGATGGGGAATGAAATCAGAATTGAAAAATACGATAAAGAATTCTATCCTGTTGTACTGTGTTATATTTACATTCACTACTTTGGCAGATAATCTATGGCAACTAAGTCAGGGGCAAACAGCAGATTCAAATTATCATATCATGAACCGGGCTGTTGTGGTGCTGATTGCCGTATTAACAATCACTCTATTCGATAAACTTAAGGTTAAGAATAAGATGATATCA
The DNA here is from genome assembly GCA_023435645.1 of Bacillota bacterium. Taxonomy (GTDB): domain Bacteria; phylum Bacillota; class Clostridia; order Lachnospirales; family Lachnospiraceae; genus Mobilitalea. The sequence continues at coordinate 1,159 of JAEYRK010000025.1, read as the reverse complement.
CACTTGATTTCCTATGTGATTTCAATGAGTGCTGTTTTCCTATATGTTTGGATTACCAGCTTTTTCGATCCCTTAAGTCCCGGTGCATACCAGGGGATATTCTTTACCTTTACAGCGCTGACGATAGTATTCTCAATATTACTTGAGATTAGAGACAGGATTAAAAGGAAAAAAACAGAGTTAATCTAAATCACTTGGTGACAAGAATACATCAGATTATCGTATGAAAAGCTGTAAGCATACAGAAGACGGAATAGACTAATCAGTAAGCATACAGTAGACGAATCAGATCAATCAGGAAGCATACAGTACGGATCAGATCAATCAAGAAGCATACAGTAGACGAATCAGATCAATAAGGAAGGATACAGTAGACGAATCAGATCAATCAGGAAGGACATAGAAAGAACTATGCTAACATTACAAAATGGTAGACCGGAGGATCCGACAGGAAGGCCGGATAAGGAAATACGGGTATATGATTTGCTGGACCGACTTGGGATAGTATATGATAGAGTGGATCATGAAGCTCTGGCTACGATGGAAGCTTGCATTGAAGTGGATGAGCTAATGAATGTAAACATGTGCAAAAATCTGTTCCTATGCAATGCGCAGAAAACGAGGTTCTATCTGCTATTGATGCCCGGAGAGAAGAAATTCAAGACAAAGGATTTATCGGCACAGATTGGCAGTTCAAGGCTATCCTTTGGTTCTGCTGAGGATATGGAGAGGCGAATGGATATCACACCGGGGTCAGTTACTGTTATGGGTTTGATGAATGATGTGGATCATCAGATTCAGCTCTTAATTGACGAGGATATTCTTAAGGATGAATATCTGGCTTGCCACCCCTGTATCAATACCGCCAGCATCAAGGTTAAGACGGAGGACATCCTCAATAGCTTTCTACCGGAAGTGAAGCATGAACCGGTGATTGTAAAATTATAAAGATTGAACCTCAGCCCTAGTAGGGAGAAGCCATAATCATAAAATGTTTGTAATGAGACAAACCATTGCTTAAATTATTCTATATAAGGAAGTGAGAATATTATGATAACACCTGTATTAGAAAGTGAACGAATCATACTACGTCCTCTGGTGGTTGATGATGCGGAGCATATCTATCAAAGCTGGACCTCCGATCCCGAAGTAGCAAAAT
>JAEYRK010000024.1 GCA_023435645.1 Bacillota bacterium | reverse complement strand
TACCTCCCAAAGAGGCGCCACCATAAACATCATAACTTTTTGAAAGAGTTACTTCCACTTTTACTTTTGAAATAGTTATTTCCGCATCAAGGGATAGAAGGGGTGGAATTTAACTTTTCAATCTATGATTACCCTCATTTTAACAAATTTCCCGTAATATACCTTGCATGAAATGTGACTACAGGATATAATTAAATAATTACTTTCATAGCATGGTCTAGTCAGTCAATTGACATGAGACTTATAGGAAGGCAAAGCTGAGAAGCTTCAGGGCAGAACAAAAGAAGAAGTTATGAGGTGTAATGATGAAACAGAATTGGAAAAAGAATGTAGTACTTTTTATCGCAGGGCAATCCATCTCTTTATTTGGATCCTCCTTGGTGCAGTATGCGATTACCTGGTATATCACCCTATCAACCAAATCCGGTATCATGATGACGATCTCCATCATCTGTGGTTTCCTACCGACACTGCTGGTAGCGCCATTCGCCGGTGTCTGGGCTGACCGTTATAACAGAAAAAAACTGATCATTGCTGCGGATTCCTTGATCGCTTTGGCAACTCTGGTGGTAGCAGTGGTTTTCTCAACCGGAACGGATCGCCTATGGCCCCTCTTTGTGGTTTCAGCCATCCGGGCCTTGGGACAGGGGATCCAGAGTCCAGCGGTAATGGCCGTAGTTCCCCAGCTGGTTCCCGAGGATAAGCTAACCAGAATCAATGCGCTCAATCAGAGCATTCATTCCATGCTTCAGATTTTCGCCCCAATATTAAGCGGGGTACTCTTATCCATAGCAACGATCCAGATTGTTTTCTTTGTAGATGTTGTTACAGCAGCATTGGCTGTGGTGATTATGCTGCTGTTCATCCGTATCCCGGATCATAAAAATGTGGATGTCAATCAGAAGATACAATATTTTCAGGATATGAAGCAAGGCATTCACTATATCAGAAAACATCTTTTTGTGAAGAGACTACTGTTAATGCTGGCCTATTATTACATTTTGATTACTCCGGTTGCTTTTCTTTCCCCCTTACAGGTGGCCATCAGCTTCGGAGACGAGGTATGGCGACAGACAGCAATTGAAATCACCTTCTCGGTAGGTATGATTTTAGGTGGTTTCATCATGGCAGGCTGGGGTGGCTTCAAGAATAGAGCCCATTCCATAGCTCTGGCCGGTGCTTGGATGGGGATAGGAACCATAGCCCTTGGAATCATTCCTGTTTTCTGGATCTATCTTGCCCTAATGACTTTGATTGGTGCCGGGTTACCGTTTTGGAATACCCCGACCATTGTCATGCTTCAGGAGAGGGTTGATGGAGAGTATATGGGAAGGGTGTTCTCTATAATCAGCATGCTTCAGTCCGTTATGATGCCCGTGGGTATGCTTATTTTCGGTCCGATGGCTGATTTGATTAAGCTGGAGTGGATACTCATGGCAACCGGTTTATTGATTATCCTACCCAGTTTCTATTTAATAAAAAGTAAGGTTATGCTGGAGGCAGGAAGGCCCAAGCCCAAGGAAGAGGAGAAGAGCTTAGCAGAACCTACTGAATGAATTTATATCATTAATGCCCCGTAGAACCTTGAACAAGGTACTAGGGGGCATTTTACTTTATCTTTCGGCCTAAATTTAATATCTCATAGGGATCAGATCAATATAGTCCTGAAGAGGTGCATCCCGTAGCAGGCATTCGATAATCTGCTTTCCTAAGGGATTAAGGTCAGGGGTATTAAATTTCTCTACCTCTCGCTTAAAGAAATCAACCAAAATCCGAGCTCCGGCATCATAGCCTTCTGTGCCGACCTCCTGTTGACGTTCCGGTTGCAGGAAGGCCCTACGGATATACTGACCATCCACCTTTAAGGATTCGAGTCCGTATCCCAGGAGAGTACAACGAGCCTCCTTCAGATGCTCCGGCTTGAATTTAGCGCTACCACGTCTGGCGATATATTCTCTTGCAACCCACTGTGGGTTAAAGCTTACCTTATAAACACCAATATGCTGATTCGGGATCAGAACATAACGGGTGCTGGAGGAACGCACGATCTGTTCCAAAAGGAGGTTGGCCTGCTTCACCATCTTACCGGTTGCAAAGGGCCAATAGGAGCCTACTCCCTCACTGATCATGCCCTTGGAGCTTACGATACTGGGATTATTGAAGCCTCTGGGTGCAACCAGTCTCCATAACCAGGCAAGAGCGGGAGGGAGAATATGAAACATGCCCAGGATACCATAGGAAGGATTCTCCTTAGTGCAGGGCGGTGTCCTTACACCAAAGCTTCTTACATCAACCTCAACCGGTTCACTTACGATATCGGGAACAAGCCTTCTCGGAAGAATCGCTCTCGGATTGGGGCAGGGCTTTCCATTGGAATCCAATGTATGCTCCCAAACAAGACAGGTTGCATTTGGTATGGCTTGGATATTTAAGAAGACCAGGGGCTCCTTCGGCTGTGTGAAGATCTTCTCATACTGAGGAGAGGAGCCATAGCTGGTGATATTATCAAGCCTTAAGAACCAACCGCTTTCCGCATCCTGAACTACCAGCTTCTTGCTGTCATTTTGCACCTTCGGGTGACAGAGTGCCATATCATCCGTTACTGGACGAAGCTCACAGGATTCGTTCAACTCAAGATAGTATTTTTCACCGGTGGACAGATTTTCACCGAGAACCAATCGACCGTCAGCAGCCTTATGGGCGGGCTCAATCATTTCGCTCTTACCACCGCCGGAAGCTCCTTCATGCATAATTACAATTTCATTATCATAGGGAGTGATTACCTTAACGGTTGATGCATGGGCTGTCAGCCAGCCCTCCTGCTCACCTATGTTTAGTAATACACCATAGATTCCCTTCTTCGCACTGGGACCGGGATAGAGGTTATAGGAAAATACCTCATGGACCTTCTCTAGTCTGTTATGGACAACAACCTGCTTTCCGTCAAAATCCGTATGACGGAAGGGTGGTGCAAGATAAACGATAGCCCTTGGGTGAAAGCCCTCCGGAACCGCATCAATACTTAAGAAGCCTTGCAGATCAGCAAGGCCGCAGGCAAAGAAGGCGGCATTCAGGGGAGCAATTAACAAGGAATCATAACCATATTCATAGCTGCCGGACTTAAAGGGAAGTACAATAAGCTCCTGATCCTTCAGCCATGCGAAGGTTCTTTGGCGCAGTGGTTCAAATTCCTTCTTGTAGATATCCTTAAAACGAGGCTTATCTGTATCCAGCTGATCTCCGATGATCAGGCTGTCAGGATCGCGCCGTCTCATATAATCCTCCATATAGTTCACAGCGGCACCGTTTTTACAACGAATTACATTTACTTCCTTAACGATACCCCTTCCTTCGACCTCATATTCCACGTCGAAGCTTACATTACCCTCATTGCCAAAGGAGAGACTAAGCAGCTCCTCTCTGGTCTTTGGAAACACTAATTTCTTGCTTCCGGATAAAACATTCATAACTTCCTCAGCTAAAACAAGTTTCTGCAGGTATTCTTTCATTCGCTAACTCCTTTACATCCTTTTGCGTTTTTATATATTTATTTTGATGTATTGATTCTTATGGAAAAAGGATACAAACATCAAGTTACATTTTCCACCACATTTCAGTTTGGAGCTTCTCATCCTTTTCGATGACTTCCCTTGTCATATCTGCTTTCATGCTCTCCAGCTTCGCTGCAAGCTCATCATCAGATATGGACAGAATCTGTGCTGCTAGAATACCGGCATTATCAGCACCATCAATTGCTACTGTGGCTACTGGGATTCCCTTTGGCATCTGTACGGTTGACAACAGAGCGTCCATTCCATCCAGGACAGAAGCCTTGATAGGAATTCCTATGACGGGAAGTATGGTCTGTGCTGCGATGACTCCTGCCAGATGAGCTGCTTTTCCTGCCGCACATATGATGACTCCGAAGCCGTTCGCTTTGGCATTTAGTGCGAATTCACTGGCCTGCATCGGAGTTCGATGGGCACTCATGACATGAACCTCCACCGGTATACCAAAGCTCTTAAGTGTATTGATAGCACCTTTTACAACCGGCAGATCGCTGTCACTGCCCATCAAAATTGCAACCTTCTTACTCATATACTACCTCCTTAAAATCATATTATAAGAATGTCAATACGATTATGTCATTGAGATACCTTTATCGTAAAAAAACCGACATCTTTCGCTCCCTGCTCAAGATATCGGTTTACTTACAACTTAGTTAAGGAAACTTACCTAATTTGTGATGTCTTCCGGAATTATTTATTTGAAATCAGGTCTTCAATATTTCGGTCCGCTGTGATTACAATGATTTTTTCTCCCGTCTTCGTACTGATATCAGAGTGGGTGCTGACGATGGCTACATTAATTATGTCAGTAATTAATGTTTCCAGATATCCGCGACCACCTTCAAACAGGGAAGATCGAACCTTTTTAAAGAGTTCAATTCCTTGTGGATTATCAGTCAGCTTCTGCTCGGAGGGACTTAATACTCCGGAGAGTCGAACAATAATCAGATCGTTAATAATATAGGAACGGATTAATTTTGGGCCACGGCCCATATATTCTAATTCAAATTTACTTACGGCTTCAGAAACCTTAGCTTCTAATTGCCCCTTGGTCAAGGAATCACCACCTACTTTTGCTTACTATAATATAACTGATTTAATTTGTAAAGTCAACTATTATACGAATAGGAGATAATACAAAAAAAGTCGTTTTTTGAATATTTTATTGTAAATATCCACAAATTATATTATAATAATAGGCAAGAGGACCTATATAGACGTGACACATTCAGGATAATATATCATATAGTATCCCAAAAAAGGAATAAGCTGATGGCGGCTTATTAGAATATTGGGATATATTTTTTTTACAGGGTGGTAGCAAATGAATCTTAGACTGAAAAAAATCAATCGGATTATATTCATCATTCTCCTTATTTTTGCGGATCTTATTTACCTAAGGTATATTTGGGATAGGAGCATCAGCTTAACAAAGGAACGGGCATTTGTACTGGCAGAAGCAGTAGAGGCCGGATTACAGAAGGAGTTGCTCTATGGACTTGAGGCAAGTTCGGAAGACATACATAAAGCCGAGTATCAGAGTCTTAAGAATAGTCTGGAGAAGATTATAGGACAGAAAAGTAAAGTCAGCTTTAGCTATCTTTATCAGATGAGGCAGGATACTGTTCTTCTCATGGCAGCCTCTGAACCCCCTTCCTCTGATGCATACCTTGCTCCGGGCAGTGTTTTGCCGGTGGAGGAGGAAGAGTTCAAGCAGGCCTTTTATCGTGATCAAGCGGCAGTGACCAGGAAAATGAGTCGTAGTAGTAGAGAATGGATCAGTGTATTATATCCTGTGAAGGATACTGAGAAGGGGGAAGTAATCGCGGTACTTGGAATGGAGTATGAAGCCGGTGATTGGTATCAGTATGCCAGAGGCAGGCTATTAGAATACGCTATTAATGGGACATTATTAATCCTGCTTGTTATCATGGGAAATTATATTATCCTTAAGCAGCTGGAGATCAAGACCGAGAGAAATAAGCTTAAGGAAATGAATGATAAGCTTTATGAGAAGGAGCAGATTTTTTATGCACTCTTTGAACAGGCACCTTATGGCATCTCCTTTGGAAATCACAAAAGCGATATTGTCGATTCAAATAGCATGTTTCATAAGATTGTAGGCAGGACAAAGGAAGAATTGCAGAATTTTGATCGATTAGAAATGACTCATCCGGAGGATGCTCAGAAGGATATGGAATTGTTTGAACGTTTCAAAAGAGGTGAGTTAGAGAGCTATCATCTAGAGAAACGATATGTCCATCCGGATGGCTCGGTGATTTGGGCTAATATGAGCATGGCACCGATTAAGCTTGGAAATGAGGAAGCCATCAGCCATGTCTGTATGATAGAAGATATCACAGAAAGAAGGAGAGCAGAGACCAATCTAAAGGAAAGCGAGCGGAGTCTTTCCGTACTGCTTTCAAATTTGCCTGGAATGGCCTATCGGTGCAGGTATGACAGAAATTGGACGATGCTGTTTGTATCTGAGGGTTGCTACCAATTGACCGGTTACAGTCCGGAGAGCTTATTGCATAATAGGGATCTTGCCTTCAATGATTTAATTAGTCAGGATCACCGGGAAATCCTATGGGATAAATGGACAGAGGTCCTACAGAAGCATACTGTGTTTAAGGAAGAATATATGATTATGACTGCAGACCATAGAGTGAAATGGGTGTATGAACAGGGACAGGGTGTCTATAATGAGAAGGGTGAGATCGAAGCAATTGAAGGCTTAATTATTGATATATCTGAGCAGAGGAAAAGGGAGGATGAAATTCTGTTCCTGACCTATCATGATGTTTTGACAGGCTTATATAACCGTAGGTATTATGAAGAAGCAAAGATACGGATGGATAAGAAAGAAAGATATCCCTTGTCAGTAATCGTAGGAGATATCAACGGATTAAAGCTGATTAATTCCGCAATGGGACACCAGGAGGGGGATATCTTAATTCAGAAGGTGGCCAGGGTCTTAGGTCAATGCATTCGTTCAGGAGATATCCTGGCAAGAACCGGTGGGGATGAATTTAGTATCCTTATGCCGAATACAACCTATGAAGAAGCTGACAGGATCGTACATATGATTGGAACTATCTGCGAAGAGCATAGAGATAAGGCACCGGAGGAGGCCTATCATGTCAGTATCTCCGTAGGCTGTGCTACGAAGGAGGAGGAGACTACTGTACTTACGAATGTAATTAAAGCAGCGGAGGAGAGTATGTATCGCCATAAGCTTCTTCAGAACCGCAGTCTGCATAGTTCTTTGATTTCCACGATGAAGACCTCCCTTTTTGAAAAAAGCCAGGAGACGGAGGCCCACGCACAGAGACTGATTACCTTATCTCGATCCATCGGAGAGATTCTAGATCTAACGGAGGAGCAGCTCAATCAGCTGGAGCTGTTGTCAACACTCCATGACATCGGAAAAATCGGTATCAGTGATAATATATTAAATAAACCGGGAAGGCTCACGGAGAAGGAATGGGAGGAAATGAAACGGCATCCTGAGATGGGATACCGCATCGCCATGTCAACACCGGAGCTGGCCCCGATTGCAGATTATATTCTGAACCATCATGAGCGCTGGGATGGGAAGGGATATCCCTATGGTAGAATGGGAGAGGATATCCCGCTCTTATCACGGATCATTGCAATTGTAGATTCCTATGATGCGATGACCTCGGATCGTCCTTATCGGAAGGCGATGACCAGAGAGGATGCCATACAGGAGATCCGCAAAAATGCCGGAACACAGTTTGACCCCCACCTTACGGAGCTTTTCCTGAAGCATGTATTACAGGAGTAAAAATTGGCTATATAGGGGATACGTTAGGGAACTACGAGTATTATTTGTTACTTGTTTACAAAAATGCAAAATTTTACTTGACAAAGTAATTTATCCGTTGCTATAATGCGCTTAATATCAAAACCGTTGAACAAGAAAAGTACGAATACTGCAATGTATACAGAGAGCCGCCGACGGTGCGAGTGCGGTTACAGAGTTTATTCCGAATGGTCTTGTGAGGGAAGCCTGAAATCCCAGGAGAGTAGGCGCTTACGGGAACCTGTCCGTTATCAGAGGGGTGCATATGATGGTATGCATAAATGAGTGGTCGTATTCTATACGTCAATAAGGGTGGTACCGCAGAAGCTTGAAGCTTTTGTCCCTGCAAAATATGCAGGGACAGGAGCTTTTTTTTATATTCTCAGGCAAGAAGGAAGTGAGCATAAAGCTTATAAAACAGATCCATCCCTGATAGCAACGATCACTACAAATTATAAGAAAGGTATTTTTCACTCCATCAGTGAAAAAGTAGGTAGGGATATGATTACACCAAGCTGTAACACAATCGAGCAATTAGCCGGAGCGTATTCTGTAATTCCAATCTGTAAGGAAATCTATGCAGATGTGATCACACCAATCACACTTCTACGTAAGCTCTCACAGATCAGCCAAAGCTTCTTCCTGCTGGAAAGCATTGAGGGAGGAGAAAAATGGGGCAGGTATTCCTTTCTGGGGTATGACCCCATCGTAAGCATAAGCTGTAAGAAGGGGGACATCTGTGTACGACAGGAGGGAAAGGAAACCATATACAAGGGAAATCCCCTAGAGGTAGTAAGGAAGCTTCTAAGGAACTATAAAGCACCCAAGCTGCCCGGAATGCCTCCCTTTACCGGAGGTCTCGTCGGATATTTCTCCTATGGGATGATCTGCTATGCAGAGCCTGTGCTAAAGCTGAAGGAAAGCGATACACAGGATATGGAGCTATTACTGTTTGATAAGGTGATTGCCTATGATCATTTGAAACAGAAGATTTGCATCGTAGTCAATATGAAGACCGATCAGGTGATGGAGAATTACGGTCAGGCCTTAGCAACCATAGAGCACATATTGCACCTCATTAAGGAACCGGTAAAGCCGGAAGCAATAGAGACTGCTTGCCAGACGGAATTTTCCTGTAATACCACGAAGGAAGAATATATGGATATGGTGGAGAGGACGAAGAATTACATTGTGAACGGGGATATCTTCCAGGCGGTAATCTCCAGGAAATTTGAAACAGAATACAATAAGAGCCTGTTGGGTGCCTACCGGGTACTACGGACCACGAATCCCTCCCCCTACATGGTGTTCTTCCAGAGTAAGGAGCTGCAGCTGATTAGTACCTCTCCGGAGACCCTTGTACGACTTAAGGAGGGAGGCCTGACCACCTTTCCCATTGCAGGGTCTCGTCCCAGAGGAGTTGACAGTGAGATGGATGAGGCCTTAGGCAGGGAGCTCATGGAGGACGAGAAGGAGCTGTCGGAACATAATATGCTGGTGGATCTGGCCAGAAATGATCTGGGTAAGATATCGGAATATAAGTCCGTACGGGTTACGGACTATATGAGTATTAAGCGATATTCCAAGATCATGCACATCACCTCCGAGGTGGAAGGTAAAATCAGACAGGATAAGGATGCTTTGGATGCCATTGAAGCCTTGCTGCCGGCGGGCACCCTGTCCGGAGCACCTAAGCTTAGGGCCTGTGAGATTATCGAGGAGCTCGAGAAGGCACCCAGAGGAATCTATGGCGGAGCCATCGGCTACATCGACTTCTCGGGAAATATGGACACCTGTATCGCCATCCGTATGGCAGTGAAAAAGAATGGCAGAGTAACGGTACAGGCAGGAAGCGGAATTGTGGCTGACAGTAATCCTGAGAAGGAATATGAGGAATCCTTTCATAAGGCAGGAGCTGTCATGGAAGCAATCAAAAATGCCGGGGAGGTGGAGGAGCTATGATTTTAGTGATAGATAATTATGATAGCTTTACCTATAATCTGGTCCAACTGGCTGGAAGCATCAATCGGAATATCCGGGTGATCAGAAATGATGAGCTGACGGTAGAGGAAATCAGAAGCCTTAGCCCCACCCACATCATCCTGTCTCCCGGGCCGGGTTATCCCAAGGATGCCGGCATCTGTGAAGCTGTCATTCTAAAATTGAAGGGTGAAATCCCCATCCTGGGAGTTTGCCTCGGACATCAGGCAATCTGTGAAGTGTTCGGTGCTAGAATTTCACTGGCAAAGAGACTAATGCATGGAAAGAAGAGTAATATTCATATCGCTAACGGCAGTCGAATCTTCAGCGGCCTACCTCCGGTGATTGAAGCTGCCAGATATCATTCCCTGATCGCCCTAAGAAATACTCTTCCGGATGATCTTCTGGTAATCGCAGAGGATGAGGAGGGGGAGATTATGGCAGTCAAGCATAGGCTTTATGAGATCTATGGACTTCAATTCCATCCGGAGTCCATCTTAACACCAAGGGGCAGAGAGATTATGATAAATTTTCTTGGGATCGGAGGGAATGTTGATGATACAGCAGGCAATCTATAAGCTATTAAACAGGGAGGATCTCTCCCTAGCTATGACAAAGACTGTAATGGAGGAAATCATGGAGGGCAAGGCAACAAATGCACAGATTGCAGGCTTTCTAACCTCCATGAGGATGAAGGGTGAAACCATTGAAGAGATTACAGCTGGAGCCATGGTTTTGCGCCGTTTTGGAAGGAAGCTTACCCATGTGGGGGATGTGCTGGACATTGTAGGAACCGGAGGAGATGAAGCCAATACCTTTAATATCTCAACGGTTTCCTCCCTGATTATCTCTGCAGCAGGAGTTCCGGTTGCCAAGCATGGAAACCGCAGTGTATCCAGCAAATGTGGTAGTGCTGACGTATTGGAGGCACTGGGGGTCAAAATCGACATCCCGGTGGAGCGGAGTGAAGCAATATTAAGGGAAATCGGTCTTTGCTTTCTGTTCGCACCAGTCTTTCATTCCTCGATGAAGCATGTTGCTCCGGTCAGGAAGGAGCTGGGTGTGAGAACGATTTTTAATATTCTTGGCCCCCTAGCGAGTCCTGCTGATGCGAAGCTACAGCTGCTGGGAGTATATGATGAGAAGCTGGTAGAACCCATGGCAAGGGTATTGGCTAATCTGGGTGTGAAGCGGGCAATGGTCGTTCATGGCCATGATGGTCTGGATGAAGTATCCTTAAGCACCAGGACAACGGTTTGTGAGGTGAATAACGGTAGCATTAACAGCTTCTTTTTGGACCCGAAGCAATTTGGTTTTGATTATTGCAGCCGGGAGGCGCTGATCGGGGGTAACCCTGCTGAGAATGCAGAGATTACCAGGCGAATCCTCAGTGGTGAGAAGGGTCCGATGAGGGAGATTGTCCTGCTAAATTCGGCAATATGCCTATATATGGCTTATCATCAATTCACACTTAGGGAATGTGTGAAGCTGGCTGCCGAGACCATTGACAGCGGGAAAGCGATGGAACAACTGGAGGCATTCATCCGGTTATCGAACAGTGAAACGATGATTCTATAGATGTTTCAAATGATCCTTTCATAGGAACTGAAATAGAAAAGGAATAGAAAAATGAAAGAATATAACAAGGACCGAAAGGGATATCGCAAGGAATTAAGTGGTGATCTGATTTAGGGATAATCATCGATACAGATAGTAGTACAACAGAGGTGAAGGGAATGGAGCATAGTCAAAATCATAATAGTGTATGCAATATTGAGCATAGTGAAATGCACAACAGTAGGAAGGAACCTGAAGATAAGCAGGAGCAGAGCCTAACCAACAGCTCGGAAGCTGCACCCGGTCACAGCACTGACCAAGACCGAAATCAGCAAAGCATTCTGGATCGGATCGTGGCGGCCACAAGGGCTAGGGTGGAGCAGAGAAAGGAAGCTCATGCACTGGAACAGGTGATCTCTCAATTATATAGGGGGGAACAGCTGAAGCAGTTTACTGACCGACCCTGCTTTGCTTTTGAGAGCGCCCTCAGAAAGAAAGGGATGTCCTTTATTTGTGAGGTGAAGAAGGCATCCCCCTCCAAGGGAATGATTGCGGAGCATTTTCCTTATATTGCGATTGCAAGGGAGTATGAGGAGGCAGGAGCAGATGCCATATCCGTACTAACGGAGCAGGATTTCTTCTTGGGTAAGGCAGAATATCTGACTGAAATCAGTAGGACTGTAAGCATACCGGTACTCAGGAAGGACTTTATCATTGATGAATATCAGATATATGAAGCGAAGCTAATTGGTGCAGATGCGGTACTGCTGATCTGTTCTCTGCTTCAGGAAGAGAGGCTCAGATACTTTCTAAAGCTCACGAAGATACTTGGATTATCAGCATTGGTGGAAACCCATACCACGGAGGAGGTAGGGATGGCATTGCGGGCTGGGGCTAGTATCATCGGAGTGAATAATCGAAACCTGCAGAACTTTACGGTAAATCTGTCTACCAGTATAGAGCTGAGAAAGCAGGTGCCTGAGGAGCTACTGTTTGTTGCAGAAAGTGGAATCGATACACCGGAGGATATCAGGTTATTGAAGGAAGCCGGGACTGATGCCGTATTGATTGGGGAAGCCCTGATGAGAAGCAGTAATAAGAAACAGCTGCTGTCAGAGCTTAGAGAAGGCCTGAGGGGATAGGATATGGAGAAGACCAAAATTAAGATATGCGGTTTGAAGTCAATCGAGGATGTATTGGCTGTGAATGAGGTGAAACCGGATTATGCCGGCTTCGTCTTTGCACAAAGCAGTCGTCAGATCAGCGAAGAGCTTGCAGAGGAGCTTAGGAAGAGGCTGGCTCCTAATATTATTCCGGTAGGAGTGTTTGTAAATGAAGACAGGGAGAAGCTACTGCGCTTATGCGACAGAAAGATTATCCATATGATCCAGCTGCATGGGGATGAGGACGAGGAATACATAGCTGCGATTAGGAGCAGAGTTAAGAACCCGGTGATCAAAGCAGTTCGGGTGAGAAGCACGGAGGATATCCGTCGTGTTGGAGCCATGGACAGTGAATATCTCTTGCTGGATGCCTTTCACGGGAAGGAATATGGGGGAAGTGGTGTAAGCTTTGACTGGTCCCTGATTCCTAATATGAATAAACCTTTTTTTTTGGCCGGAGGCATCAACTCCACCAATGTTTTAGAGGCTATTCGAAGGTATCAGCCCTATGGGATAGATGTAAGTTCAGGGGTGGAGACAGGAGGAAGCAAGGACCCGGCAAAGCTTCGACAACTGCTTCATCTGATTCGCAGTACAGATCCTATCTCACATAAAGAAGTATAATAAGCAGCTGAAAGTGATTGATGGAGAGCAAATACCATATGTAGAATATAGGAACAAGGAGAGTGATTAGGATGTCAAAGGGCAGGTTTGGAATTCATGGAGGACAGTATATTCCGGAGACACTGATGAAAGCGGTCATCGATTTAGAGGAGGCCTACCGCTATTATAGCAAAGAGGAGAGCTTCCAAAAAGAACTTATGGACCTTCTGAATCAATATGCCGGAAGGCCGTCCCTTCTTTATTATGCTGAGAAGATGACCAAGGAGCTGGGTGGTGCTAAGATATATCTGAAACGGGAGGATCTTAACCATACAGGCTCCCATAAAATCAATAATGTACTTGGGCAGACACTGTTGGCAAAGAAGATGGGAAAAACAAGGTTGATTGCCGAAACCGGGGCCGGACAGCACGGAGTAGCAACAGCAACTGCCGCCGCACTTCTGGGGATGGAATGTGAAGTCTTCATGGGGAAGGAGGACACGGAACGGCAGGCCCTGAATGTATTCCGTATGGAGCTGTTAGGAGCTAAGGTTCATGCTGTGACCTCAGGAACGCAGACACTGAAGGACGCGGTCAATGAGACCATGAGGGAATGGACGAAGCGGGTGGAGGATACCCATTATGTTCTTGGTTCTGTGATGGGACCTCATCCCTTTCCGACCATTGTCAGAGATTTTCAGAGCATTATCGGTAAGGAAGTAAAAGAGCAGCTATGGGAGAGGGAAGGAAAATTACCGGATGGGGTCATTGCTTGTGTAGGCGGGGGTAGCAATGCAATTGGAATCTTTCACGAATTTATTGAGAATCCTGAGGTAAGACTAATTGGCTGTGAAGCAGCCGGACTAGGAATAGAATCAGGAAGGACAGCAGCAACGATGGCTACCGGATCCGTGGGGATATTCCATGGAATGAAATCCTACTTCTGTCAGGATGAGTATGGACAGATTGCTCCGGTATATTCAATCTCAGCAGGACTGGATTATCCTGGAGTGGGTCCTGAGCATGCTCATTTAAAGGATATAGGGAGAGCGGAATATGTCCCGGTAACAGATCAGGAAGCGGTAGAAGCCTTCGAATATTTATCCCGGACGGAGGGGATTATCCCGGCGGTTGAAAGTGCTCATGCAGTGGCCTATGCCAGGAAACTGGCCCCTCAGATGGGGAAGGATCAGGTATTGGTGGTAAATCTCTCTGGCAGGGGGGATAAGGATGTGGCTGCGATAGCCCGTTACAGGGGGGTGAATCTTTATGAATAGCATGGATCAAGTATTTCAAAAGGGAAAAGCCTTTATACCTTTTATTACGGCAGGGGATCCAAACCTGGCCATTACGGAGCAGCTGGTCTACCGGATGGCAGAGGCAGGGGCGGATCTGATCGAATTGGGGATACCCTTTTCCGATCCCATCGCCGAGGGACCGGTTATCCAGGCTGCAGATGTCCGGGCGCTTGAGGCAGGTACAACAACGGACCATATCTTTGATATGGTGGAGAGAATCCGGCAAAGCTGTGATATACCGATTGCATTTATGACTTATGTAAACCCGGTGTTTACCTACGGGACAGAACCATTTATGAAACGCTGCCGTAAGGCCGGAGTAAATGCCTTAATCGTACCCGATGTACCTTACGAGGAGCGGGAGGAGCTGACACCGTATTCTAAGCAGTATGGTGTCCCTCTAATCTCCATGATAGCTCCTACCTCCGAGGACCGCATTCCTATGATTGCGAAGGAAGCAGAAGGCTTTCTCTATTGTGTATCCTCCCTTGGGGTGACAGGTACACGGAGGGAGCTGGGAGGTGATGCGAAGGAGATGATTAGGAAGGTGAAGGAACATAGCCATGTCCCTTGTGCGGTGGGTTTTGGAATCCAATCACCGGAGCAGGCAGCAAAGGTAGCAGAATATGCGGACGGTATTATCGTAGGCAGTGCGATTGTAAGGATTGTAGAGCAATATGGAACAGATTGTGTTCAGAAGGTAGAGGAATACGTCCGAAATATGATAGCTGCCATAGGCTCGCGAAATAGTTGTACGGAGTAAGAAGAGAATAGAATGAAGATGCCGCAAGGGGCATAAAGGAGGTTAATATGATTAAAAATGTACTACAGAAGCTTACAGCCAGAGAAAATCTTACAGCAGAAGAGGCTTACAGCCTGATCGTTGCCATAAAGAAGGATGAATTAAGTGATGTACAGATCGCCGGCTTCCAGGTGGCATTATTAATGAAGGGACCGACCTTGGTTGAAATCACCGCGATAGCTCAGGCAATGAGGGATCATTGCATCCGAATCAACCCTAAGGTAGAGGGAGAGCTAATGGATACCTGTGGTACCGGTGGGGGCTTAAGTACCTTCAATATCTCAACAGCGGTTGCTTTCGTAGCTGCAGCAGGAGGAATCCCTGTAGCTAAGCATGGCAGTAGATCCATCTCCAGCTTATCAGGAAGCGCCGATGTTTTGGAAGCATTGGGGGTACAGATAAACCAGACCCCGCAAAGTGTGGAGAAGCTGATTGAGGAGGTGAATATGGCCTTCCTTTATGCACCCTTATTCCACCCGGTTATGGGTAAGGTGCTTCCACCGGAGAAGGATCTCGGTATCAAAACAATCTTCTATACCATCATCGGACCCTTAATCAATCCCTCGCAGGCTTCCATGCATGTCATGGGGGTATACCGGCCTGAGCTATTGGATACAGTTTCCCATGTGGCAGCCTCCCTCGGGTATACCAGGGCTTTGTTCGTCCATGGTATGGATGGACTCGATGAGATATCCCTCTTAGGAAAGACCAGGGTCAATGAGCTGAACCATGGTATCATTACTAGCTACGAAATTGCACCGGAGGATTTCGGAATCAGCCGCTGCCGTCTGTCCGATATTGCAACCGGTACCCCAGAGGCCAATGCAGTCATGATTAAGGATGTGTTCTCCGGTAAGGACAAGGGACCCAGAAGGCAGGCTGTTCTCCTTAATGCTGCAGGGGCCTTGATGATCGGTGGGAAAGCAGAAACCATGAAGGAGGGCATCAAGCTGGCAGCTGAGATTTTAGATAGCGGAGCAGCACAGAATAAGCTGAACCAGCTCATTGAGGCTTCCCATACCTTATGTTCATTGGATCAGTAAGAGAAGGGGTCACCCCTTAAGAATAAAGCATAGGAAGATTTGCTGAGGAGAGGAGGACTTAATCTGTGAAGCATTCTTCAGGAGATAAGAGCTTGTTTGGTGAATACATAGCTAGAGATCGGACAAACGTTACAAAACAGAGGATTATTCCTAAGGAAGCTACCGGAGAGGCATGTACCAAAGCCCTTTGGAGGAGATATGAGGAAGGGTATCTGCCGGTGATACCGGATATTAAGCTACGATCCCCCGGAGAAGGAGAATTAATGAGGGGGAGGGATCCGGTCGGTTATGCTAAGGCTTTGGAGGCTGCAGGGGCTCCGGTCATCTCGGTAGTTACGGAGGAAGCGCATTACGGTGGGTCCGTTAAGCTGTTGGAGGATATTCTTCGGGCAGTGACCGTCCCCGTGCTCCGTAAGGATATGATCAGAGATGTGGAGCAGCTGAGGGAGAGTGCGGGGCTCGGGGTGTCAGCCGTCTTACTAATCGCTTCCGTCCTAGGTGAGGAGCAGCTGAAGAATTTATTAAACGAAGCGATCAGGCTGGGCTTGGAGCCTCTGGTGGAGATACATAATCAGGCTGAGCTTGCAATAGCAGCAAAGCTGCCAATTACCTTCCTTGGGATCAACAACCGGAATATACTTTTATGGGAAACTGATTCCGGTAATGTTGAGACTACGGAGGCGATTGCACAGCGAGCAAAGCTTAACCCCTTGGCTAAGAGGCCCTTCCTTCTAAGCGAAAGCTCCATCCTGTCCCCAGAGGAGGCTCTGCGTGCGGCCACAGCCGGTGCCCATGGAGTATTAATAGGAACAGCCTTGCTAAAGGCAGAGGATCCGGTACTTAGATACCGGGAATTCAGTATGGACAGATAGACTTACCATCTTTTTGAGCAGAGCATTATGCTCTGCTCAAATCATGGATCCGCCACTGGTATTGATCAAAGAAAGCATGAGAAAAATAGATAATAAAATAAAAAGGCAATTGAAATAAAAATTTTATTTTCCCTATTGACATTTACTTTACGTAAAGGTTTATCATTCATTTTGTAAGGAGCATTATGAAAAGTCCCCTGCGAGGATGAATTATCGTAAGTGGGGATAAGTTGATTACAATATGCCGGATAACGGCATCCTGGAGGTAAAGGTATGGAATATACAGTACAGAAGCTGGGTAGCATCGCAGGGGTCAGCACAAGGACACTGAGATATTATGATGAGGTTGGTATCCTAAAGCCGGCTAGGATCAGCTCATCGGGCTATCGGATCTATGGACAGGAGGAAGTAGACCGTTTACAGCAGATCATGTTTTATCGGGAGCTTGGAGTCAGTATAGAGGATATCAAGGACTTGATTACTTCAGCTGATTTTGATAAGACAGCAGCACTGATAAGCCACCGGGAAAAGCTTCTTGCAAAAAGAAAGCAGATAGACCAATTGATTGATAATGTGGAGAAGACAATCGCATTATCCGAAGGGAGAATAA
>JAEYRK010000052.1 GCA_023435645.1 Bacillota bacterium | reverse complement strand
TTAATCACCGGAGGTACAGGTTCCTTCGGTAACGCCGTTTTGGACCGATTTCTGAATACAGATATCCGGGAAATCCGCATCTTCTCCCGGGACGAAAAGAAGCAGGATGATATGCGACACATCTATCATAACGATAAAATTAAGTATTATATCGGGGATGTACGGGATCTGGCCAGTATTAAAAATGCATTGCATGGTGTGGATTATGTATTCCATGCAGCCGCTTTAAAGCAGGTTCCCTCCTGTGAGTTCTTCCCGATGGAAGCAGTGAAAACAAATGTAGTTGGAACCGATAATGTCCTGACCGCCAGTATCGAAGCCGGAGTTAAGAAGGTGATCTGCTTATCAACGGACAAAGCAGCTTATCCTGTCAATGCGATGGGAACCTCCAAGGCGATGATGGAGAAGGTATTTGTGGCAAAGTCACGCACCGTTGAACCCGATAAGACACTGATTTGCGGGACCAGATATGGAAATGTTATGTGCTCCAGGGGCTCCGTCATTCCTCTATTTATCGAACAGATTAAGGCCGGCCTTCCCTTAACCGTCACCGAGCCCAAGATGACACGTTTCATTATGAGTCTCGAGGAGGCTGTAGAGCTTGTGATCTTTGCCTTTCAGAATGCGGAGAGCGGAGATATTATGGTTCAGAAGGCTCCTGCAACTACCATAGAGGTATTGGCTCAGGCAGTGAAGGAATTATTTCATGCCGATAATGAGATCAAGGTGATCGGTATCCGTCATGGTGAGAAGATGTATGAGACACTGCTTACCAATGAGGAATGTGCCCATGCAATTGATATGGGAAACTTCTACCGGGTTCCGGCGGATAAGAGAGATCTGAATTATGATAAATTTTTTAATGTCGGAGATCAGGAGCGAACGAAATTATCTGAGTTTAATTCAAGTAATACCAAGCTCCTTACCGTTGAAGAAACAAAAGAAAAATTACTCACCTTATCTTATATCAGAGAAGAAGTAAGTACATGGGAGAGCAAAAAATGAAAATATTAGTTACAGGAGCGAAGGGCTTTATCGGTAAAAATCTGATCGCAGAATTACGCAACCGAAAGTATGAAGAGCTCTATGAATTCGATCGGGATACGGAGCTGTCACTCCTCGATCAGTATACGAAGGATTGTGATTTCGTCTTTCATCTTGCCGGGATCAACCGTCCGCAGAAGGAAGAGGAATTCATGCTTGGAAACTTCGGTTTTACCTCTGTGCTTCTCGATAATTTAAAGCAGAATGCCAATACGGCGCCAATTCTCATTACTTCTTCCATCCAAGCAGAGTTAGATAACCCCTACGGTAAGAGCAAGAAGGCCGGAGAGGAGCTACTAAGGAATTATGCTGGGGAGACCGGTAGCAAGGCTTTGATCTACCGTCTGCCGAATGTATTCGGTAAATGGTGCAGACCGAACTATAACAGCGCAGTCGCAACCTTCTGCCATAGCATAGCCAATGGTCTGGAGATAAAGGTGAACGATCCCAGCGTAGTGATGAATCTGGTATATATTGATGACGTCATAACTGAATTCATGAATGCTCTCGAAGGGAATGAAAACCGACTGAACCAATTCTGTGCGGTTCCAGTCGTCCATACGAT
This sequence comes from Bacillota bacterium, assembly GCA_023435645.1. GTDB lineage: Bacteria > Bacillota > Clostridia > Lachnospirales > Lachnospiraceae > Mobilitalea. Next base: position 27,654 of record JAEYRK010000052.1, on the reverse strand, counting down.
AACACTTGGTACAATCGTTGAACTGATCTATTCTTTTCAGGAGAGCAGAAAGAATTTAACTGTTCCTGATATGAAGGATGAATTTACTAAGAAGTTATATAGTACGTTTTTAAGCTACTTACCAAAGGATCAATTCAGCTATCCTTTAAAGATGAATGTTGATCAAAGAGGCTCTTTTACAGAGTTCATTCGTACAGAGAATAGAGGACAGGTTTCAATTAATATCAGCAAACCCGGAATCATCAAGGGAAACCATTGGCATCATACGAAGAATGAAAAGTTTCTGGTAGTCAGCGGAAAAGGAATGATTCAATTTAGAAAAATAGACAGTGACGAAATTATCAGCTATCCTGTGAGCGGTGAAAAGCTGGAAGTAGTAGATATACCGCCGGGATATACCCATAATATCATTAACGTCGGAGATACTGATATGATCACAGTAATGTGGGCGAATGAGGCTTTTGACCCGGAGAACCCGGATACTTTTTATCTTAAGGTCACAGAATAGAGGAGAATGATATCATATGAATAAACTAAAGGTTATGACTATATTAGGCACAAGACCTGAGATTATTAGACTTTCGGCATGTATCAAAGCATGTGATAAATATTTTAATCACATACTAGTGCATACCGGTCAGAATTGGGATTATTCATTAAACGAAGTGTTTTTTAAGGATTTAGGTTTGCGTGAACCAGATTATTTTCTGGATAGTGTGGGCACAAATCTGGGTGAGACGATGGGTAATATCATAGCCAAGTCATATGATGTGATTTTTAAAGAAAAACCGGATGCAGTATTAATCTTGGGAGATACGAATTCTGCTTTATCTGCAATCTCCGCCAAGAGATTGAAGGTACCTATTTTTCATATGGAGGCAGGAAACAGATGCTGGGATTGGAATGTATCCGAAATGATTAATCGAAAAATAGTAGACCATATATCGGATATTAATTTGCCTTATACAGAACATTCTAGAAGATATTTATTGTCAGAAGGGATTGATGGTAAGACAATATTTGTGACCGGATCTCCTATGCGCGAGGTGCTGAGAAATCATATGGATCAGATCGAGGCTAGTGATGTACTGGAACAGCTTAGCCTGGAGAAAGGAAAGTATATTCTGTTATCTGCCCATAGGGAAGAAAACATTGACATGGAGGATAATTTCATATCTCTTATGAGTGCGGTAAACCGAATGGCTGAAAAGTATCAAATGCCGATTATCTATTCCATGCACCCTAGAAGTAAAAAATATATTGAACAACGGAACTTCTGCTTCCATCCGTTGGTACAGAGTATGAAGCCATTTGGGTTCAATGACTATAATAAGCTTCAAATGAATTCATATTGCGTGCTTTCAGATAGTGGCACCCTATCTGAGGAGAGTGCTATGCTGGGATTTCCGGGAGTTCTTATTAGGACATCTACCGAGCGGCCGGAGGTACTAGATCACGGATCAATTATCATTGGTGGAATTAAGGATGAGGATATTGGACGTGCAGTTGATATGGCTGTAGCTATGAGGGAGAATCGGGAGGAAGTAGTGATTGCCGACGATTACGAGGATACGAATGTATCTGTTAAGGTTGTTAAGATCATCCAGAGCTATACAGGAATTGTGAATAAGACGGTATGGCTGAAATGATTTGATGATTTGATAGATGCTATCGAGAAATACGGTTTCTTAAGTAGCACATATATAAAAAATAAAGAAGGACTTGAGATATGTTAGAGGATAAATTTCCTAAAGTACTAGTAATTAGTGATAATTGTTTCAGCACAGATAAGAACAATGGGAAAACATTTCAAAATATTTTTAAAAACTGGCCAATTGATAAATTGGCGCAGTTTTATATTTGGCCTGAAATTCCCAATAGTAATGTCTGTGCTACTTATTATCGATTAACAGATTTAGAATGTCTTCATGCACTGTATACAAAAAAAAGTGTCATGGGAAGCATTGTTAAAAGTCATGATATTAATTCTATCAGCACCTCAGGTGGTGTTTATGGATCGAGCTGGAAGAATTGGAGTGTTTCCAGATTTCTGAGAGAGTTTATATGGAGAAGTAAATTTTGGAAACAGAGGGGCTTAATTGATTGGGTAAATCAATATGATCCGGATGTTGTTTTTTTTGTAGGAATTCATTGTGCCTTTTTATACAGAATAGCTTACTATATATGTAAAACCAAAGATATTCCATTGGTGGTTTATTGTACAGATGATTATTACCTTCCAAGGTTTTCTCTGTCTGTATTTTATCATTTACATAGAATGTGGTTAGTAAAATGGACTAAGAAGTTATTACGAATGGAAAAGACAAGCTTAGTAACAATTAATGAATTCATGCAGGAAAAATATAAGAAGAAATTTCATAAGGATAGCAGAATTATCATGAATTTGATTGGTATTCCTGAGTTATGTCCATCCTATCAGGATGATAGTGATAGAAAGATTAAAATAGTGTACATTGGTAACCTTGGTCATAATCGGTGGAAGGTATTGAAGAATTTAGCTGAAGCAGTAATGAATTCACAATATGCGGACAAATTTATGATTGAAGTATACCTGGGCATAGAACCAACACCAAAGGAGTTAAAAGCGATTACTAATCCTCCTTATATAAATTACTATGGAAAACTAAATGCTGAGCAAGTAAAGCAGAAGCAGCTGGAAGCTGATATTTTGTTACATGTAGAAGCGTTTGACTATAAGAGCCGAAGAAACGTTCAATTATCTTTATCGACAAAGATAACGGAATATATGGCTGCTGGGAGGCCTGTTTTAGCCATAGGGCCCGGTGAAGTGGCATCCATACGCTTCTTAAAGAAATATGCTGGGGCATATTGTATTACCGAATTGAACAAGGACAATATTGAGGATGTCCTAGCGAAGATGACAAATTACAGCAAAAGGAAGGAAATGGGTTATCAGAACTGGAAGTGTATTCGTAGTATTCTAAATGAAAACAAAGTGGAACATATCATAAAAGCGAGATAGGGCTATGAGAGGGGGCAAATAAATGAAGGTTGATAATTTCTTACAGAATGCGAATACTTCTGAAAACAATCTAACGGTTCGTAAATGGATTAAATTATTGCCAATTCTCTTGATTGAGGCTTATGTATGGTTTAGTTATTTCCTATATAGATATGGACCATGGAAATGGCCCTTTAGAAATGATAACAGAACATTATTGTTTTTGTTATTCTGTAATTCTATGCTTTTTTTGGGTTATTTTATTGCTTTGAAATTGAAAAAAAAGAATTATATGCAGACTTCTTGGGTTATATCTCCGAATAAGGTGGTTACTCTATGTACAATAGTCTCAATATTACTGATGTTACCTATGTGTAAGTATTATACCGGTCATTATTATCCCCCCATTATACAAGCAATTTCAAATCCTTATAAAGTATATTATGAAATGATTAATCATGTATCTCAAAGATCAACCATTAGATTTTGGGGATTTTTTGATGTATTCATATATTGTTTGTTTCCGCTAATTACTTATTATTGGGATAGAATCACTATTAAAATAAGAATATTAGGAATTATTACTTCATTCTATTATTTATTAATCTACATGTCTTCCGGTAAGAATATTCATGTATTTATCCTTTTGATATCCGTATTAATACCATTTATCCTTGTTGCTTGTACCTACCGTATTCATAAAGATAAGCTTAAATTAAGACGAACGGCAATGCTTTTTCTTACCTATTCCATTTTAATGATCGCTATGTTTAAAATTAATTTAACATCAAGAACTTTATATTCAGAGGATATTGAAAATAAGCTTGCAAGATTAAGGATGGAGGAGGATATTTATTCAACCGCATCCATCAACTATAATAAGTTAAGTATTAGTGGGGCTCATATTAATAATTATAAAAAAGTTTATGAGGTATACCCAATATATACCGGTGAATATTCATGGGCCTATGTTAATCCAAATGATAAAATACTAAATGTCCTGCCTGTATCTCTAAGATTTACTTACACTATGGCTTCTGGCTATTTAACGAATGGATATCATGGATTAACTGTATCATTATATACAGAACATCAATGGACCTATGGATTAGGCCATTCTAGCTTTTTAATGGATTATTTCAATCGAATATTTGGTATACCGGTTTATGAAAACAGCTACTATTACAGGTTAAGTAATGAAATCAAACCCCAGCTTGTTTCAACATCCATGTGGCCAAGTGCTTATACTCAATTTGCTGATGATTTGACATTTCTCGGAGTTATTTTCCTGATGTTTTTCATGGGATTTGTACTATACTTTATTTGGATTGATGCAATTAACGGGCATAATATTTTTGCCATATTATTGTTATCATTGGTTGCGGTACAATATTTATTTCTGCCAGCAAATAACTTCATGGAAAATAGCGGTGGTAACTTTGTTACCTTTTATGTTATAGGTATACTTTGGGTGTTAACTAAATTTGTACCATATATTAAGAAGAGAAATTTGGAGATGCAAAGTGAAAAATAATATTTTGTATGCAGGTATCAACAAAATAATATACGCGATGATAACACAATTTTTTATTGTAGTATGCTCATTGGTGATTGGATTTGTATTACCAAAATACATGGGTTCAGAACAGTATGGCTATTGGCAGATATATTATTTTTACTTGAACTATATTAATTTAGCAACATTTGGTTTTAATGATGGAATTGCACTAAGGTATGGAGGGTATGATGAAGATAAATTACCATTAAGTAAAATACGTAGCGCAATATGGATCTTATCTCAGGCACTTCTTATATTGACGATATTTATTATAATAGGGACAGGGATAGTAGATCTATCCTCTGAAAGGAGATTTATATATATTACTTTAGCTATCAGCTTACCTTTTGTCTGTATGATGAATATCATTGTGACAATTTTTTTATCGGTTAACAGACAAGCCATCTATAATCGGGTCAATTTAGTGAATAAACTGATCAGTTCTATTGCTTATCTAATACTGATATTGATAGGCATAAAAAGCTTTCAATCTATAATAATGTCTGACATTGTGATACGTTTGATCTTAACTCTTATTTGCGTATATATAGGGAGAAAGTTTATATTTGGATTAAAGGATCGGTTTACAGAAGGATTTACAGAAGTAAAACAAAATATCTCAGCCGGTAAATTTATAACCGTTGGTGCCTTGGCATCCGCTTTTATCCCAATGGCCGGAAGAGTTGTCCTAGAACACAATGAGTCAATACAAACCTATGGGATATATTCGTTTGCCATGTCATTATTAGGAATAATCGTGACCTTTGCTAGTACGGCTGGAATGGTTTTTTTTCCAATAATGAAGAGGATATCCATTGATAATCTTCCTCTGTATTATACCAAATTAAAAGAAATCAATAATCTAATTTTATACATTTCATTATTAGCCTACATACCAATTACTATGATTATCAATCAATATTTAACAGATTATCAACCTGTTTTGTCCTATGCATTTATTTTATTTGTGATGTGTATTCCACTAGGTAAAATGCAGACTTTAATAACAGTATATTATAAAATCTTTCGGATGGAACGGCAGTACTTCTTGGCAAATATATCTGGTGCCTTGATTATGCTAATTAGCACTTATATCGCGTATTATTGTTTTGGAAATGTATTTGCTGTAGCAACTACTACAACGATCATATTTACGTTATGGAGTGATGTTCTAGAGTTATATTTGATGAAAAGAATGAACTTAAAACTTGATAAAAGTGTATTAGAAGAATTAATGATTATGTTAGCCTTTTTAGCTGCAGCATCTACAAAAAACCTAATCATATTATCGATAGGATATACGATGGTTTTACTGATAGTTATAGTAAGTAAGTATCATAAAATAAAGGATATCTATACGAAATTCAGAAATGAAGTAAATTAATATAATGATCCCATACTGTTTTCATCCCCTTGGTTATAGAATATAACAAATATATTTTATCAGGATACGGGATGAGGTAGATATGATCAGTTCGATTTTATGTCTATGGTTCATACAGGGTGTGCTTGCCTTTTTCCAAGGTAGTATTTTATATCATTATTCCAGGTTGAGCGGACCTTATGAGGGAAAGAGAGTAGTATTAACGATTCTGCTTGTATATGCGGTGGAAGCAGTAAGCATGGCCATCCTGCTAATCCTATTTCGTGGGAAGAAGCTATTACAGATTACGAGACATGCCTTCTGGGCAACTGTTCTGCTGCCGGTTGTTGCGACCTTATTAGCTGCTATTCAATACATCCGGGTAACAGGAGAATTCATCAGAGGGGTAACGTACTTGTTGCTTACAGCAATGATCTACCTTCTTGTAGGCGTAGGACTGCCGCTACTTCTTGTGAGAATCTATGGACATAGAGGCTTTCGTCCCTTTGTTAATAAAAGGAGAAGCAGCAAAACTGAGGTGGCCTTTCCAGGGATTGCCGCAGTCCGTCACCAACATAAGACCGGAACCAAACGCAGGTCAAACAGCTACTCAGAAGAAAGAGGCTGCGTCATACCGGATTACAGGCAGGAATATATTGATCCTGTCTTTTCTGATTCCACGGACCTTAGCCCTGTAAGGGACACCTATCCCCGAGCAATTTATACCGGTGGAAGTACAAATCAGGTACCGGTAGCCTATATCAATCAGGAGAATCAGGTTCTGCTATGCGAGGAAGGGAGTTACGGTTATGGCAGGCTTGGACGCATTGCTTCCTCCGGTAAAATATATGAAATCACCGGCAGGGCGGAAAACTACTCCGGATCAATTACCCCTGCCGGATATGTAAGGAATGCAGCAGGACTAGAGGTCGGCTGTGTGGATGAGGAGGGCAATGTATTTCGCTATGAAGGACCGGGGGTGCGGGATATGGCCCATGCGAAGACCTTGATTGGTAAGGTGAATCCCGGAGATCTGGAGGCTGGAGCGGCCCTAATACTTCTTTATAAATCCTAAAAGAAATATGTTGCATTGAATACGTCATTGTGGTAGTATGGTAAAGTGCTAACAAAGTAAAATGATATGAGGGAGACCAATCTACCCAAGTCAGAGGAGGATTTTATGAAGAAAAGATTAATCGTTGTATTAGTGGCTGTGCTTACCATACTTAATCTGGCAGCCTGCGGTTCTAAGGACAGTGGAAAAGATAATTCGCTAAAGTACATAAAGGATAATAAGAAGCTTATTCTAGGCTTGGATGATTCCTTTGCTCCGATGGGATATCGTGATGCTTCCGGTAAGATCGTTGGTTTTGATATTGATCTGGCAACCGCAGTATGCGAGAAGCTGGGTGTGGAGCTGGTACTTCAGCCAATTGATTGGAAAACGAAGGAAGTGGAGCTGAATACGAAGAATATTGACTGCATCTGGAATGGCTTCTCCGTAACGGACGAACGGTTACAGAATCTGACCATGTCAGCTCCCTATATGGATAACAGCATTTCCTTTGTTGTAGTGAATGGCAGTGAGATTAAGTCCATGGCAGATATGGCTGGAAAGAAGCTGGCGGTTCAGAGCGGTTCTTCTGCGGAAGAGACCTTAAATGCAGATGAAAATAAAGCCTTCAAGGATTCTCTCGGTGATGTAATCAGCCTCAGTGACTATACAACTGCCTTACTGGACCTGGAGACCGGTAGCTCCGATACAGTTCTGATGGATTCCGTTATGGCTAATTATATGATCAATGACCTGGGTAAGGATTATGTGGTCCTTGAGGATAACCTGGTAGCAGAGGAATATGCTGTCGGCTTCCGTAAGGGGGATGAGACACTCTGTAAGGCTGTGGAGGATGCATTAAAGGATCTGAAGAAGGATGGAACAATAGAAACAATCTCGACCAAATGGTTTGGTTCCGATATTACAACAATCAAATAAATTGCATTTGAATAAATGATTTCAATCCCGGACGGTTCCAAGCCGCCCGGGATTTTTAACTTTATTTTATTAGAAAAAAGAGTTATGATATTTTTATATGGAAAATATTCCGTGGTGATTAAGACCAGAGTATCATTATGCTTATGAAAAGGAGGCTTTATTTGATATGAACAGGGAACAGCTCAAATATGTTAACCCGGTAATACAGAAGGAGATCGATTCGGGGGCAATTGTTGGTGCAGCCATCAGGGTAATCCATGAAAATGAAACTGTGTATGATGAGAAGCTGGGCTATGCGGACAGGGAAAGGGGGCTTCCCGTTGCCGGGGATACCATCTACCGTCTGTTCTCTATGACAAAGCCTGTTACGGCTGCTGCTGTCATGATTTTATTTGAACGGGGACAGCTACAGCTGCTGGCTCCGGTATCGGACTATTTGGAGGGCTTTAAAAACCAGATGGTATGGACGGAACAGGGACTGATTCCTGCAGCCAGAGAGGTAACGATAAAGGATCTGTTGAATATGACCTCGGGTGTGGTCTATCCGGATGAGACCTTCCCCGCCGGTAGGCTGATGGGTAGTCTATTTGCTGAAGTGGATCAGGAAGTGAAAAGCGGAAGACAGGTATCCACAGTGGAGTTCTGTAACCGGATCGGTAAGGTCCCTCTGGAATTTCATCCCGGTGAAAGATGGCGATATGGAGCCTCGGCAGATATTCTAGGTGCCGTCATTGAAGTGGTTTCCGGTAAGAAGCTCAGTGAATTCTTCAGAGAGGAACTCTTTGAGCCCCTAGGCATGACGGATACAGCGTTCTATGTACCTGAGGAGAAGCTGAACCGCTTCTCAGCCAATTATCAATATAATCAACGAACGGGTAAGCTGGAGGTATTTAAGGATAGATTCCTATGCCTGGAGGACTATATTACACCGCCGGCCTTTGAATCCGGTGGTGCAGGATTATACTCGATGATGGAGGATTATACCAGATTCGCTTTGATGCTGGCCAATGGGGGATCCTATCAGGGAATAAGAATACTCGGACAAAAAACAGTGGAATATATGTCCAAACCACAGCTGACCAGGGATCAGGCTATCAGTTATAACTGGGATACACAATATGGCTATAGCTATGGTAATCTGATGAGAAGTCTGGTGGACCCGGTGAATGGAGTTACGAACGGTTCTATCGGAGAGTATGGCTGGGATGGTTGGACCGGTAATTATTTCTTCATTGATCCGAAGGAGAAGCTGGTCATGATCTACTTGATCCAGAGGTGTGCAGGAGGCAATCCGGTTTTGATCCGCAAGCTCCGACAGATCATCTACAGCGCTCTCTAAATTGATGTAGACAAGGACAGAGGATTCCCAATAGTGGAGATAACTTATGAAATGTGAAAAATGTGGATTTGACTCAAAACAATGGAATAAACAATGTCCGATTTGCGGTGGCCCCAGCATCATGTCGGATGGGGGTAGGTGTACTCCTATCGAAGCGGATCCGGGCTTTGCCAGTAGGGATTCGGAATATATAGGAGCAATGGTTCAGCCTATGGGTAGGGTGCCGGGTTCTAACAACCGAAGTGGGGAGGGGCTCGTAGAGTGGGATTGGCAGAATAACCTACAGGAGAGCGGACAGGATAACAAGGGAAGGCATTCTCACTCAGAAGAAGGTGAAGAAAGCTCAGGTGACCCGAAGCGAACGAGTCCTTACAGAGAATTATTGAAGTCGAGACTGCTTCTAGGATTTGCAGTTTTATTTGCAGTAGGCCTGCTGATCTATGGATTATATCTAAAGAATAAGCCGGTAACTGTTTTTTATGAGCATTCCAGCCGTGCAATTCAGTCATATACCCTAATGGATCAAACCCTGATTTTAAATCGAAAAGGAGAAATTGTTCACTCCTTCAATCAGCCCGTCTATGTACAATACTGTACGGATAAATCCGCAGGTGTAGCATATATGATGAAGCAGGAGGAGGTTGGCCTGTATGAGCTTTACTATATCAGTGATCAGGGAAGTGTTCCTCTGACTGAGGATGTCCAGGTGTTTGATATGTCGGCGAATGGTAGGTATCTGATCTATTCCAAGAAGATTACCAATGACGAATTTGGTCTGTACCGTTATGACAGTAAGACAGGGAAGGATGACCTGCTAATAAAGGAAGAGGGGAAGATATTTGGTTTAGTTAGGGTTTCACCGGACGCAAAGACCATAACCTATACCCTAGTTGCTGCCGATAACAGTTCAACTGAAATTGAAACCTATCTCAAAGAGGAAGGCAGAGACCCGGAATTTTTGGGGGATGATAAGGTCGCTTTTGCAGTATCAAATCGTGCGAAGTATCTATATTATTGCGATTATGAGGATAATGTAATCAGTGCCATTTATGTCCTCAAGGACGGGATGGAACTTAAATTAGCGGATGAATTTAGTTATACCATCTGGTTTAATCAGGATAATTCGGAGGTCCTCTATACCGATGGGGGAAATACATACTTGTATGATGGAAGCGATAAAATCATTACGGTGGCAGAGACAGTAGTTACAGAGATTATTTTACCCCATCAGTACAGGAGTGCAGATCAAATGAAGCCAATGTCGGATGCGAATAATGTAGGATCCTTTCAAAATAAGCTAATCCGTTTTAGAGATCAGACACTACGTATGATGAATCGGGAGTATGAAGCTGAGGTGGTATGCAGGGTGGATGAAGTAAGCCAAATTGCCCTATCTAAGGATGGGAATAACCTGCTATACAGTACCGCAAAAGGTAGTATTAAGAAGGTAAGTGATATCTCAGGAGCTCGTAAGGAAACCACCCTTGTCAATCAGATGAACAGCTTCATCACGGCAGGAAACCTTTCTCAGGTTTATTATCTGATTGGGGATGAACTGTTCTATAAAGAAGGGAATAACGAAGCGAAAAGGTTAGCCGAGGGTGCCTTTGATCTGATGAGTAACGGAGATTATTCAGCTGCTCTCTTTAAGACTAATCGGACAGGTGGAAGAGGAATGATGTATTATAGCGTTCGGGGGAGTGAACCGGAGCAGCTATTCGATGGCTATTATGTGGAGAATAGCGTGCGTCTGGATTATGGTTGGGCTGTTATGGTGGCAAAACCAGGAGGCTATGAAAATTATTATAATCCTGGGGGCAGGAGTATGTTACGGTTAGAGGTAGAAAACAAGTAAAATAACATTGAATTCGGGACCCTGTTATGGTAATATGGTAAAGTGTTAACATAGTAACAAATAAATCTGTTTTCCGATAACCCTAATCCTGGTGACAGACTTATTTACTATAATGAATTTACCGGAGGCACTGATATGATACCCTACGATTACCTAATACCGGAAATGCTGAAGGCTACCCTATGGGTAGTTCGGATTTTCTTTCTGACCATACTGTTCTCCATCCCCTTAGGCTTTCTGGTTGCTTTGGCGAGACGAAGCCGGATTGGACTAATCAGTATTCCAACCAGGATCTATCAGTTGATTTTCCGTGGCACTCCGTTGATGCTACAACTGATATTCTTTATGTATGGACCCTATTTTCTCTTTGGATCCTCCTTCAGTCGTCCGACTGCCTGCATATTAGCCTTTACTGTGAATTACGCTGCCTACTTCGGTGAAATCTTCCGAGGCGGAATTGCGGCGATTCCTAAGGGTCAGTATGAAGCAGCGAAGGTATTGGGATATACGAAATTCCAAACCTTTATGAGAATCGTTCTTCCACAGGTGGTTCGGAATGTCATACCTGCCACTGGAAATGAGCTAATGACATTGGTCAAGGATACCTCCCTGGCACAGGTCATCGGAATTGAGGAGCTCTTCAAGGTGGCATCCAGAACCGGTTCCACCTACGCATCCACTCTGCCAATCATCATTGCAGGTGCCTTCTACCTGATTATGAATACCTTGGTCGAGATATCCTTTAAGCTCATCGAAAAGAAAATGAATTATTATAAAAGCTAAAGGAAGATACAGGAAAAAAGAGATAAAAGGACAAAAAAGAAAAGAGAAAGCAGGCCGCCGCAAAACGGCAAGTAGATCGTGACTATAATGATAAGCGGGCTCCATGATATAAGGCACAGCAGCGAGTGGAAGGCAAGATAGGGGGATATAACATGCTGTTAATAGCAGATACAATACGGAAGCAGTTTGATGGAGTAGAGGTACTGAAGGACATCTCCCTGGAGGTAAAGGAAGGTGAGGTTGTGGCCATTATCGGCCCCTCCGGTTCCGGTAAATCCACGCTCCTGCGCTGTCTGACACAACTGGAGCGAGTGGATGGTGGCAGGATTGAGGTATGTGGTCAACGGATGGTGGAGACCATAGGAGATAAGGCAGTTTATGCAGATAATAAGACGCTCCATGAGATCATTTTGAAGGTGGGACTGGTCTTCCAGAATTTCAACCTGTTTCCCCATTATACCGTGATAAAGAATATAATCGACGCACAGGTTAAGGTGCTTGGCCTTGCTGGGGAGCAGGCAGAACAGAAGGCAAGAGCGTTGCTAGAGAAGATGAATCTGGCGGAACGGGGCGGAGCATATCCCTTCGAGCTGTCCGGCGGACAGCAGCAGAGAGTTGCCATAGCCAGAGCTTTAGCAATGAACCCGAAGATCCTGTTCTTTGATGAACCCACCTCTGCCCTAGACCCAGAGCTGACCGGAGAGATCCTGAAGGTAATCCGTGAGCTGGCGAAGGAGAGAATGACGATGGTGATCGTAACCCATGAAATGGCCTTTGCCAGGGATGTGGCAGACCGGGTCATCTTCATGGATAATGGTGTCATTGTGGAACAGGGAACACCGGAGGAGGTATTCGGAAATTCTGTGAACCAGAGAACGAAGGATTTCCTACAGAGATTTAATCAGGGATAGTGATAGAATGAGGGGCTATTATGTAACAGCCCCTTTTTAGGTTTCCTTCAGTATCTGAAGAGTAAAGTAGATGCCAATACGGTGACTTATTCCTTAGGGTACTATTGAGCTTCAGCTTCTTTATCTTAATCACTTAATCAACTTAATCAGTATATACTCTTTGTTACTTCCATTGTTATTGTTTTTATGATATATTATCCGTTATGAGGAAGCTGTATTTGGTTTCATTGAAGCAGTATACGATAACAAAACTGGACGAGAAGAAGGCGGATGACATGGGATTAACGAAAAAAAAGATACGTATAAGAAGAGAGGATCAAGGAGATCAAAGAGCAGTCTATATTGATTTCTATAAGGTGGCTTCCAAGACAGAGCTTATATCCGGATTACTTAAGGATATCATAGGGGATAAGCATTGCTTGGCTGTGATTGATTCAAGCCTTTCGTATAGCATAAAAGATGTTAAAAAATCTACAGAGGAATTATATCAATTACTGAACCAGCAAGCGATTAGCTACCGAAGTATAATGGTAAAAAACGATCTCACTACGAATGTTCTGGGAATCCAGATAAAATCCAACAGTAAGAGAATGGTACATCATAAAATCGGTTTTATCATGTCTATAGAGGATATAGTACCTTTGTTATCAATCAATCAGTTTAATATATTCTTTTATCTACAATCTGATTCGATAGATCCGGAGGAGGTACTTAACCGGTTTCAATCAGTGCATGGAGACCTGGAGACTATGGAGGAATGCTTTGATATGCAATTATACCTGGATAATTACATGCGTATTCTCAAGCTTGTGTATCCGAAGAATTACGATACTCATGTAGAACAGTTGATATCCAGGACCAGTTAATAAAAATTATCCTTGCAATTATTGGTTTTATTTGATATAATAACAAATGTGCTATAGGATAAGACTATTAAGGAGTGGACGAAAGTCCACTCTTATGTTTTGTATTGCGAAGCATCGGATCGATGAAAGACAATTACGAACATTGATAGTCACCAAGATAAATGGTTGAATATGAAAATTACTTTGAAAGTAGGGAAAGATTTGGCAAAGCACGAAGATTATGAGCAAAGGACGGAAAAACTATTAACACCGGTTTTGGATGCAAATCAATTTGAACTGTATGATGTGGAGTATGTTAAGGAAGGCGGAAACTGGTTCCTCCGTGCCTACATTGACAAAGAGGGTGGCATTACTGTGGATGACTGTGAGCTTGTCAGCAGAGCCCTGAGTGATCTTCTGGATAAGGCGGATTTCATTCCGGATGCCTATATTCTGGAGGTTAGTTCTCCCGGACTGGGAAGACAGCTGAAGAGGGATAGACATTTTGAGAGAAGCATTGGAGAAGAAGTGGAAATAAAGCTCTACAAGCCCTTGAATAAGAGGAAGGAATGGATCGGAATCCTCAAAGCCTTTGATGCTGAGAAGCTGACACTGGAGCTGGAGGATGGTTCTTTGTTGGAGCTACGAAGAGCTGATATCGCCATGGTCAGGTTGACCTTTGACTTCTAAACAGTCAGATGTTCAAAGACTTTCCTTGTAGTATAAGAATTTTTTATATAAACTGCAGTTGAATTCCATCTTATATAGGTTGATGTATGCTTCAAATGCAGGTCAGGGGGGGATACTACCTCCTATGTAGTTTTTTTAACAGAGATAGTTAAAGGGGAGGCAATACCTCCCATGTAGTTGATCAAAAGTTTAGAACTTAGAAGGAGGAAAAATCCTCCTATGTAGTTTTTTATATGTCGTACTTATTAAAGGAGGATTTGAAAAGAAAATGGATGCAAAATTAGATGCAGGAAGGGAATTGATTGAGGCTTTAAATCAGATCGAGAAGGAAAAGGATATCAGTAAGGATATTTTATTGGAGGCTCTTGAGAATTCACTGGTGGCTGCATGTAAGAATAACTTTGGCAGAGCGGATAATATTAAGGTGAATATTGATCGAGTGACCGGTGAAGTAGGTGTTTATGCCATGAAGGAAGTTGTGGAGACAGTGACTGACCCGGTGATGCAGATCAGCCTGGCTCAAGCTAAAATGAAGGACCCTATCAACGAGCTGGGTGATTTCGTAGGAGTTGAGGTTACACCGAAGAATTTCGGCCGTATCGCTGCTCAGAAAGCGAAGCAGGTAGTGGTTCAGAAGATCCGCGAGGAAGAAAGAAAGGTTCTGTATCAGCAGTACAGCAGCAAGGAAAAGGACATCGTTACCGGTATTGTACAACGTTATGTAGGAAATAATGTAAGCATAAATCTGGGTAAGGCGGATGCCATTTTAAGCGAAAATGAACAGGTAAGGGGAGAGATTTTCCGGCCGACCGATCGAATCAAGCTGTATGTCCTTGAGGTGAAGGATACCACCAAGGGACCCAGAATATCCGTATCCAGAACCCACCCGGAGCTGGTGAAACGCTTATTTGAAGCAGAAGTAACAGAGATTCAGGATGGAACCGTGGAAATCATGAGCATTGCCCGTGAGGCAGGCTCCAGAACCAAAATGGCTGTTTGGAGCAATAATCCGGATGTGGATGCCGTTGGTGCATGTGTAGGAATGAACGGTGCCAGAGTAAATGCGATTGTTCGCGAGCTCAGGGATGAGAAGATTGACATCATCAACTGGAGCGATGATCCGGCACAGCTGATTGAAAATGCACTGAGCCCGGCAAAGGTTGTATCCGTTACGGTGGATGAATATGAAAAAAGTGCAAGAGTAATTGTACCTGATTATCAGCTTTCCCTTGCCATCGGTAAGGAAGGACAGAATGCAAGACTGGCCGCTAAGCTGACTGGTTTTAAGATAGACATCAAGAGTGAATCCCAGAGCATGGGATATTAAGGATGTGATATGATTTGGCAAAAAAAATACCGTTAAGAATGTGTACCGGATGCGGAGAGATGAAGACCAAGAAGGAAATGATCCGAATCTTGAAGACTCCGGAGGATGAAATCGTCATAGATGCTACCGGTAAGAAAAATGGCAGAGGCGCATATATCTGCTGCCAGGTATCGTGCCTGCAGAAGGCTAACAAGACGAAGGGTCTGGAACGCTCATTGAAGACAGCGATTCCAAAAGAAATAGTAGAAGCATTGGAGAAGGAGTTGGGATTGCTTGAATCCGGAAGTAAAGAAAATATTTAATCTGTTTGGAATAGCAACGAAATCACGGAATATTGTGAGCGGCGAATTCTCCACGGAAAAAGCAGTGAAAGAACATAAAGCGGCCCTTGTGATTGTAGCGGAGGATGCATCAGACAATACGAAGAAAATGTTTACCAATATGTGTACTTATTATAAAGTGCCAATTTACTTTTTTGGTAACAAGACGGAGTTAGGCCATTCCATGGGCAAAGAATTTCGGGCTTCTTTGGCTGTGCTAGATCGAGGCTTGGCTGATGCAATTGAAAAGCAACTAAAAATGATGCAGTGATAGATACGGAGGTAGTAAGTATGGCGAAAATGAAAGTATTTGAATTAAAAAATTTAATAAATGAGCAAGCCAAAAGGACAGTGGAAAGCAAGGATATTCAGGATTATCTTGAGAAGAGCTTCGGCGTGAAGAAGACCCACAGCTCAAATCTTGAGGATAATGAGGTCAGGGCAGTACAGAATCATTTTCTGGGCGGGTCCCAAGGGCAGGCACCACAGGCGAGGAAGCCGGTTGCAGATGCAAATCGTGCTACCTCGGTGCAGAGTACATCCGGAGCCCCCACTGCAAGACCTGTTGTAGCATCCCAGGGAATGGTCAGAGCACAGGCGGCTCAGGGTACGGTCAGAACAGGTCAGACCGTACAGAGCAGACCCATGGCTGAAAATCAGGCAAGGCCAGCGCAGAGCGGAGTACGTCAGGGTGGACAGAGTCAGGCTTACCATGCAGGTGGTAACCAGCAGAATGCACAATCAGGACAAAGACCTATGGGAGAAGGAAGACCGTCTGGAGACGGACAGAGACCCGCTGGTCAGAGCGGAATGCGACAGGGGAATCAGCCGCAGCATAGTGGAATGAATCAAAGTGGTAATTCTTCAGGTCAAAGACCTGCCGGAGACAACAGACCGTCCGGAGATGGACAGAGACCTTCCAGTCAGGGTGCTGGAAGACGTCCCGGTTCTCAGACCCAGTATGCAGGCAATACTCCTTATTCCGGACAGAGACCTGCCGGAGACGGACAGAGACCTGTAGGTCAGAGCGGACAGCGCCAAGGAACTCAGAGCCAGACATATCATGCAGGCGGACAGAACCAGAGACCTGCCGGAGACAATAGGCCGTCCTATGAGGGACAGAGAAGCTCAGGCCAGGGTGTTCAGACACAGTCCTATTCAAACCAAAGACCTACCGGTGACAGACCCTCCGGAGACGGACAGAGATCCTATGGCCAGGGCGGCAATCGTCAAGGCGGTCAGGGAGGCCAAGGCTATCAGGGCAGACCCTCCGGAGACAGACCGTCCGGAGATGGACAGAGATCCTATGGTCAGGGCGGCAATCGTCAAGGCTACCAGGGAGGTCAGGGTTATCAGGGCAGACCCTCCGGTGATAGACCGTCCGGAGACGGACAGAGATCCTATGGAGATGGACAGAGATCCTATGGTCAGGGCGGTAATCGTCAAGGCTACCAGGGAGGTCAGGGCTACCAGAGCAGACCCTCCGGTGACAGACCGTCTGGAGACGGACAGAGATCCTATGGTCAGGGCGGTTATAATAATCAAAATAGACAGGGCTATAACCGAGACGGCAACCGTCCTCAGGGGCAGGGTACCGGACGTCCGGGAGGACAGGATGGTCAAAGATCCTATGGTCAGGGCCAGGGTGGCGGATATAACAGACCTGGCGGACAGCAGGGCGGCGGACAGAGATCCGGCGGCTTTGCTCCACGAGGCTTTGAAGGCGGCTTCCAGAAGGATGAGGACGATAAGCCGAGCTATGGCAACCGTGGTCAGGGCAATAAGAAGGGCACCGGCGGCCGTGGCGGTGAAAGAAAGAATTTTGACCAACAGATTTTGGATCAGAAGGTTGCTGAGAAGAATGTTAATCGTAGAAGTAGAGACAGAGTTAATCAGGATAAACTATTAAAGGATCGGGGTATTATTCCCAATGAGGATATCGATTCTGATGAGAAGGCAATCAACAAGATTGCACCCAGAAAGGGTCAGTTCATCCAGCCGAAGCCTGTGGTTCAGGTAAAAGAGGATGAAATAAAGACCATCACGCTTCCCGAGATTTTAACCATTAAGGAGCTTGCCGATAAGATGAAGCTTCCCGCTTCTGCATTGGTTAAGAAATTATTCCTGGCAGGCAAGATGGTTTCCATCAACCAGGAGATCACCTATGAGGAAGCAGAAGAAATCGCCCTGGAATATGAAATCATCGCTGAGAAGGAAGTTAAGGTCAACGAAGTAGAAGAACTGATGAAGGAAGAGGAGGATGCTCCCGAGACTATGACAAAACGTCCTCCGGTTGTATGTGTCATGGGTCATGTTGACCATGGTAAGACCTCCCTGCTGGATGCCATCAGAGAAACCAATGTTACCTCCAGAGAGGCCGGCGGTATCACCCAGCACATCGGTGCTTATATCGTTGAGATCAACGGGGAGAAGATTACCTTCCTAGATACTCCCGGTCATGAAGCCTTTACGTCCATGCGTATGAGAGGAGCACAGGCAACGGATATTGCTATCCTAGTGGTTGCTGCGGATGATGGTGTAATGCCTCAGACGATTGAAGCCATCAGCCATGCGAAGGCAGCGGGAGTTCAGATTATTGTAGCGATTAACAAAATCGATAAGCCCAGCGCTAATATTGAACGAGTAAAGCAGGAGCTTACAGAATATGAGCTTGTTGCAGAGGATTGGGGTGGAGATACCATCTTTGCGCCTGTGTCGGCCCATACCAGGGAAGGAATTGACCATCTGCTGGAGATGATTCTCTTAACAGCTGAAATGGCTGAGCTTAAGGCAAATCCGGACCGTAATGCCAGAGGTCTTGTCATTGAAGCAGAGCTGGATAAGGGTCGTGGTCCTGTGGCAACGATTCTGGTTCAGAAGGGTACCTTACATGTCGGAGATAATGTGGCAGTAGGAGCATCCTATGGTAAGGTCCGTGCAATGATGGATGATAAGGGTAGAAGAGTCAAGGAAGCAACACCTTCTACACCTGTAGAAATATTAGGCCTCAATGAAGTACCTGATGTTGGCGAGATTTTCGTAGCCACTCAGAATGAGAAGGAAGCCAGAACAATCGCAGAGGCATATATCTCTCAGGGCAAGGAGAAGCTGATTGCCGATACGAAGGCAAAGCTTTCACTGGATGGTCTGTTCTCACAGATTCAGGCCGGGAATATCAAGGAACTAAACCTGATTATCAAGGCCGATGTTCAAGGCTCCGTGGAAGCAATGAAGCAGAGTCTGCTTAAGCTCTCCAATGCTGAGGTGGCAGTTAGGGTACTTCATGGAGGCGTTGGTGCTATCAACGAATCCGACGTTATCCTGGCAAGCACCTCCAATGCAATCATCATCGGCTTTAATGTGAAGCCGGATAATGCGGCGAAGGAAACAGCTGACCGCGAGAAGATTGATATCAAATTATACCGAGTGATTTATAATGCAATCGATGATATCCAAGCGGCGATGAAGGGAATGCTGGATCCTGTATTTGAAGAACGGATCATTGGTCATGCGGAGATTCGCCAGACCTTCAAAGCTTCCGGTGTTGGTACCATTGCCGGCTCCTATGTAACGGACGGTAAGATCATCAGAGGCAGCAAAGCACGAATTTATCGTGATAATACAAAGATCTATGAAGGAATACTGGCCAGCCTCAAGCGTTTCCAGGATGATGTCAAGGAAGTTGCAACCGGCTATGAATGTGGTCTTGTATTTGAGAAGTTCAATGACGTGAAGGAAGGCGACAGAGTCGAGTTATATATTATGCAGGAGGTTCCTCGGTAATCGGGGAATACCTTCAGCAAAATTGCGGTACCTTAATTCATGATGGATGGTTACCGTCTACGCCGTTTATTCTCAAAGCATGGACAGCGGAATGGAGGTAGTTATGAGAAAAAATAGTATTAAGAACACCAGAATCAATGTTGAGGTACAGAAGGAGCTGAGCAATTTAATCAGCCGTGAGATAAAGGATCCCAGAATCAATCCGATGACCTCAGTTGTCGCGGTTGAGGTATCACCTGATTTAAAGACTGCAAAGGTTTATATCAGTGTGCTTGGGGATGAAGAGTCAAAGAATGCTACCAAGCAGGGCTTAAAGAGCGCAGCCTCCTTCATGCGCGGACAGCTGGCTAGAAAGCTTAATTTACGAAACACACCGGAGCTTACCTTCCTGATCGATCATTCGATCGAATACGGAGTCAGGATGTCAAAGCTGATCGATGAGGTCAACAAAGGTCATGCTGACACTGAGGATGACCTCGAATCCGAAGAGGATACAGATGATTTTGATTCAACAGAGACCTAAACCGGAAGGATAAGGTGCAGCATGAGTTCAATAACACTAAAAAAGATAGATGCAGAGGTTAAGTGCAGGAAGAAGATCGCCATTGCCGGCCATATCAGGCCGGATGGAGACTGTGTTGGTTCCTGCACAGCACTCTCTCTGTATCTAAACCAAAATAGGGAGGAGCTTGGGATAGAACAGGTGGATGTGTATCTGGAGCCCTTCGGAAATGAATTCCGTGTGCTTCAGGGCACTGAGGAAATCATACCTTCCTATGAGTCTGAAACGGAATATGACCTCTTTATCTCCCTGGACTGCGGTAGTCTGGATAGGCTGGGAAATGCACTGAAATATTTCCAGACCGCTAAGAAAACCATTAATATCGACCATCATGTCAGCAATAGCCTGTTTGCTCAGGTAAATCATGTCGTAGATGATGCCTCCTCCACCTGTGAGGTGTTGTTTGACCTATTTGAGGAGGAAAAAATCTCCTATCAGGTGGCAGAATGCTTATATGTTGGTTTGATTCATGACACCGGAGTGTACAAGCACTCCAATACCTCACAGAAGACTCTAAGGATAGCAGGTGCTCTGATTAATAAGGGAATTCCCTTTTCAAAGCTGATCGATGAGACCTTCTATGCCAGAACCTTTATGCAGACACAGCTGTTAGGACGCTGTCTGATGGAAAGCACCCTGCTTCTGAACGGAAGGCTCATCGTAGCCTCCATTAGCCATAGTATGCTGGAATTCTATGAAGCCGGTCATTCCGACCTGGATGGTGTAATTGATCAATTAAGAGTAACGAAGGGTACGGAAGCAGCAATCTTTCTTTATGAAGCCAGTCCGGAGGAGTATAAGGTTAGTATGAGATCCAATGGGGATGTGAATGTAAGTAAAATAGCAGTGCACTTTGGCGGGGGCGGCCATATTAAGGCAGCCGGATGTACGATGAAGGGTGCTGTTGAAGAGATTATAGATCAGCTGGCGAAGGAGATCGAATCACAGCTACTATAGATTACGCAATAAGAAATAATCCTTCCGTAGGAATTCATGGGTTGTGACAGCAGGAATTGGCACAAAGGAATGAATTCCTGTAGTAATGATTATTTGGGTTTTAGGCATACGAGCATAAGGGCATAAGGGTATAAAGGGTATAAAGTTATATGGTATACTGGTAGCTTGGACTTGAAGCTATGGGTAAAATTAAGGAGACCTGATATTTTGTGAATGGTATAATAAATATATATAAAGAAAAAGGCTTTACCTCTCATGATGTTGTTGCTAAAATGAGAGGTATCTTAAAAATGAAAAAAATTGGCCATACCGGTACCCTGGATCCTGAGGCGGAGGGAGTTCTTCCTGTTTGTCTGGGCAAGGGAACGAAGCTGGTGGAGCTGATTACAGATAAGGACAAGACCTATGAAGCAGTTTTAAAGCTGGGAATTGTCACAGATACCCAGGATCTGACGGGTGAGGTACTGAAGGTATCTGAGGTTCAGACGGGGCTTCCTGAGATTACAGCTGTTATTCGCAGCTTTATTGGGGAGTATGACCAGCTTCCCCCGATGTATTCTGCGATTAAGGTCAAGGGGAAGAAGCTCTATGAGCTGGCGAGACAGGGGAAGGAAATCGAGAGGGATACCCGGAGAGTTGTAATTCAGGACATTCGTATTTTAGATTATTGCGAAGCCGATCATGAGGTCACAGTTTCAGTTGATTGTGGAAAGGGGACTTATATCAGGACCCTCCTGCATGATATTGGGGAAGCCCTTGGTTGTGGAGGTTCGATGAAGAGTCTCACCCGTACCCGGGTAGGAGGCTTTACCCTGAAGGAGGCTTTGAAGCTGTCAGAGGTGGAGGAGCTGCTGCATCAGGACAGGATATCGGATTACATTCACCCGGTGGATGAGCTGTTTTGTAATTGCCTTAAGATTACTGTGGAGAAGGATTACGATAGATTAATTCATAACGGCAATTCCCTATCCATTGATAAGCTGAAGGAAACCAATACGGAAGAGATGAAGCTCATATTGGCGATGGCATCGGAAGGATGTAACGCTCCTATTGCGCTTAACCGGCCTGATTTCAGAATCAGGATATACGATTCCAATCAGGAATTTATCGGTATTTATCAATATTATCCTGCAGAAGGCATTTTAAAGCCTATAAAAATGTTCGTATAAAGGACATGGAGGTAGGTTTGATATCAATACTTGTTTGGGACAAGAAAAGAGTGTACATGGCTGAATTACTGCAGGCTTGCGTAAGGGACTGGAATATTGGAGGAAACTATGGAATATATAGCAGGAATTACGGAGTTTAAATTAAAGAACAGTGCAGTGACCCTTGGGAAATTTGATGGGCTACATCTTGGGCATCAGCATCTGATGAATCAAGTAATAGAGTTCAAACAGCAGGGATATCAGGCAGTTATGTTCAGCTTTTTATTTCACCCGGAGAATCTCTTTAAGAAGAAGGAATTTGAGCTGATCTATACAGAGGAGGAGAAGCTTCATAGGCTTAGGCAGACCGGTATGGATGTACTGGTTTCTTATCCCTTTACACAGGAGACTAAGAGTATAGAGCCTGAGGATTTTATCCGTGATATTCTTGTGGCGAAGCTGGATGCGAAGCTAATCGTGGTAGGGAAGGATTTTCATTTCGGACATAACCGAGGTGGGGATATTCACTTACTGAAGGAATTGGAGAGTAGGTACGGCTATCGGGTCATAGCCTGTGATAAGAAAAAACTGCATCATACGGTCATCAGTAGCACGGTCATTCGCAGGCTGCTAGCTGAAGGCAAAATGGAAGCGGCCAATGCTATGCTGGGACAGCCATATTCCATCTATGGGATGGTTCAGCACGGTAGAAAAATCGGTAGAACTCTCGGGATGCCAACGACGAACCTGATTCCTTCCGAGAATAAACTCCTACCTCCCTGCGGTGTCTATGTATCAAAGACCCGGATTGATGGAAGAGATTACCCCGGTGTAACAAACATTGGATTTAAGCCAACTGTAGGGGCAGAGAAGAATAAGGGAGTCGAGACCTACCTGTTTGATTTTGACAGAGATCTGTATGGTAAGGAAATTGAAGTTGAATTATTACATTTTCTCAGACCTGAGTTGAAATTTGATTCCCTTGAGGAATTAAAGCATAAGATGCAGGAGGATATCACAGCTTCAAGGATATTTTTTGAGTAATTGAAGTAATCCGCCCGATTTATGTAAAGTCCCATACAGAACGTATCATTATTACTGTCTTGACCATTGTGATCATAGTCGAATTTGTGCTTTTATCAGCTTTGGATTAACTAAAGTATCATACCTGGATTGGAAGATAATGGGATTGCTTCCACATACCGTGGAAGATGTTGACTGACCTGCTTGATTATGGTAAGATTGTATTAATCTTGACTGCATGGTTTTCCATGCTTCAAAGAGTACCCTCATAGCAAATGGGATTTAGCGAAGAAGGGTATTCGAGAATAAATGAAATCATAAGAAAGGTTTGGTTAATGTTATGGAGAAATTAAGTGAGAAAAGAAACATGGGAGTTCCGGCAACAATTTTATGTCTGTTAGCTTATCTGATTGGTTATTTATTAACGTACAGCCTCAGCGGCGGTCTTCTGGTAGCAGTCATTTTTGCGGCGGCTGTTTTCGGTTTCCAGTGTGATGACAGAGTGAAGAATGCTATCAAGCAGTCCTATGTCATTGCTGTTTTAGTTCAATTAGTTTATTTTATTTTTACCCTATTGGAAGATTTCGTAGAACTGGTTACACCTCAGGAATTTAATGTACAGAATGTATACAGCATGAATTTGGAGGATTTAAAGGATATTCATGATCTGAATGCGTTCCAGAATGTGCTCCAGTATATCTTAAAGTATGGCAAGTCCGTCCTGGAATTCATCGTTGTTATCGTATTCGTTCTCTTTATTATACAAGCCTTAAGAAACAAAGAATTCAAATTTGCTTTCGTACATAAGCTTCTTGGTGAAGCTCCCGTAGGAGCTCCGATGTATCAGCAGCCTCGTCCGACCTATCAGCAGCCGGTTCAGAATGTTGCTCCCGGTGCTGCTTGTCCGAATTGTGGTAGGGTAAATGCTCCCGGTGCTGTTTTCTGCGCAGGCTGCGGATCAAAAATAAATTAATTCAACATAGAGCCATGCGGCTGATGCTGCGTGGCTTTTCCATTAAATAAGAATTATTCTGTGGTAGTGTGAACGTGCAGCAAGAAGGAAGTTTGAACATTTTACCCCGCTCATGTAATATTAAGCGCTTTCTTCCCCTTAATGTATATTTGAACGCTTTTTCCTCGCTTGTGTAAACGGAGTGCTTTAAGTTGTTGTAAAATATCAAAAAATTGTTTACAATAAGAAGGTTATATGTTAAGATACCAGATGTAACAAGACCAGCCATTACCCGGATTAAGGACACTCCGACCTTTTTCTTAGTAATCGGCGATACAATTAAAGGAGGATTTATCATGATTAGTAAAGAGAAGAAACAAGAGATTATTAACGCTTACGGAAGAACTCCGGAGGATACCGGATCTCCCGAGGTTCAGATTGCACTTTTAACCGAGAGAATCACTGAGTTAACTGAGCACCTGAAGAATAACAAGAAGGACCACCATTCCAGAAGAGGTCTCCTTAAGATGGTAGGACAAAGACGTGGCTTACTTGAGTACCTTAAGAAGACAAATATTGAAGGTTACCGTAATTTGATTAGCCGTTTAGGTTTAAGAAAATAATCATAACCTGTAGGATTAGAAGCTGTCCCATTTTGTGAACTCTCCATGGGACAGCTTTTTTATACGGAATCGGACGATCAGTTTCATCTTTTTTGTGTGTAAGCAGTAAATACAACAAGCAAACGAGCTTGTTCCTTGGATAGCTTTACACAGGAACGGTGAGGTACATATTGAGTATCATTATTTGTTTTTGACTATTACAAAAGATTATAAACTAATAGAAGGGTCAGCGGCCATGGGGGGGGCATTTCCTATGGGAAGGATCCATTTCGCTGACGGTGTGAACCTATGAACTATGTAAAGCTCGTATTTCAGGATAAAAGCTTTTTGAAGAAGACGGTTTCAATTACTGTCCCCATCGTACTGCAAAATCTATTGAATAACCTACTTAACCTGGTAGATACCCTGATGATCGGTAAACTGGGAGTAACGGATATCGCAGCAGTCGGTCTGGCAAATAAGGTATTCTTTGTATTCTCCTTATTGATGTTCGGCGTATGCTCCGGTTCAGGGATATTGGCGTCACAGTATTGGGGTAAGAAGGAATTGCTGAATATCAGAAGAGTACTTAGAATGTCTCTTATGATTGGAGTCGGCTGCTCCTTCCTGTTTGTGATACCAGGAGTTCTATGTCCGGAGCTGGTAATGCGAATATTTACCCCACAGCAGGGGACGATTACACAGGGGGCCAAGTATCTGGCGATCATAGCACTCAGCTATCCTCTGACTGCAGTCACGAATGCTTATGTAGCAATTCTTCGCAGTATGAATTATGTGAAACTCCCCGTAATCATTACAACCATCTGTATCTTTGTCAATGTGTTCTTTAATTATGGGATGATTTTCGGTAATTTTGGCTTCCCGGCAATGGGGGTAGCCGGTGCAGCCCTGGCCACCTTAATTGCCAGAATCGTAGAGGTGACAGCACTGCTAGTGATTGTGCATCTTCATAAGGCTGGTGACCACGGGGTTGGTGATTTCATTCACTATAAAGCCAAGCGCAGTCTAGATGCCGGCTCCAGGCAGGAGAAGGACCCGTTTTTCTCCAAGACCTTTGTTATGAAATATTTTTATACCGCAGCACCGGTAATTGCAAATGAGTTCATGTGGGGGTTAGGTGTTACAATGTACTCACTTGTGTACGGCAGAATGGGAGATGATGCCACAGCTGCCATCACAATCGCAAATACAGTGGAACAGGTGGCCGTGGTATTCTTCTTTGGAATCTGTGCGGCGGCGGCAGTAATCCTTGGGAATGAGCTGGGGGCCAATGAGCTTAAGAAGGCAGAGGAGCATGCGAAGGTCTATATCATACTTCAGTTGTTTCTGACGATCATTGGAGCGATTCTCCTATTTTTGATTAAGGGTTATGTGATATCCTGGTTTGACGCTCCCCCTCAGGTTGCAAGACTAGTACGCTTAAGCATCACGGTTTTCGCCCTTTATATGCCAGCCAGAATGCTGAATGCATTATTCATCGTCTCCATCTTCCGGAGCGGCGGAGATACAAAATATGCCCTGTTTCTGGATGTGTCCGGAGTATGGCTGATCGGAATTCCGATGGCAGTGATCGGGGGACTTATTCTAAAGCTTCCGGTTTATGTTGTATACGGTATGATACTGACGGAGGAATTCTATAAGATATTCCTGGGAGTACGCCGTTATCGCAAGAAGAAATGGCTGAGAAATATCGTAGAATCTTAGGATAACAAAAGCTACTATGCAATGAGATAGGATAACCTTCAAACATTCACCATAGATAGACACATTTTCTCTTATTTTTCATAAGATATAATGGTTGCATTATTCGCAGCTTTGGCTACACCGTAAGTAACATCTACAGAGTATCCGGAATATTTTATGAAAGGAATAGATGATATGGGCTATAATAGAAATAATTATCAGGGACAATTTCAAAGGCAATTTCAGGGACAATATAAAGGACAGTATCGGAACGAATATCAGGGACATGAAAGTTGCCATGAGGATCAGAAGCATGTACACGAAATCCAGGGAAGTGTAAAAACTGCAGATGAGGATGATCCGCATCAGCACCGGTTCAGTACAGTGTCAGGGGAAGCCATTCCCTATGGTAACAATGACCATGTTCATGAAGTATGTTTCAAGACGGATACCTTTGATAAGCATCATCATGAGTTCAAAGGGAAAACCGGCTGTGCCATTCCTGTAGGTAATGGCAAGCATGTTCATTTTCTGGAATCAGTAACGTCAGTGAATGACAATCACAGGCATAAATTTGAGGTAGCTACCCTGATAGAGAATCCGACGGGCATGGAAAAAGAAGAACATGAATGCCGCTGCAAGCATGAAGAGCAAGAGGATAGGAACAGATATTAGATATAAGCTGAAACCATGTATGTTTTATATCCTAATATCCAATGAAGGGGCTGTCGCACTAGCGGTTATTCAACCGCCAGTGCGCAGCTCATTTTTTAGGTTGTTTTTTAGTAGATCTATCTTTTATATAGATAAACCCGGCCATCGGTACTTAGGTTGTGGCAGATGCCTTTCTCTGTCACAACCTTATGTACCGCTATGTGCGGCAATCGAGTGAGAACGTGTCTCTGTTGGATTAATAGTCACACGCTATTCATGTAAATCTAATCTGTGATAAACAT
>JAEYRK010000036.1 GCA_023435645.1 Bacillota bacterium | reverse complement strand
CTACGAACGAAAACATCCAATGGGTCAATCATGTACCTATGATCATATATCAGATACTGATCCTTGTAATCCGCTTCTAGCATAAATCGTTAGTAAAGCCATAAGAAAGGCACCTGTTACATCCCTGGTTTACTCCTCCATAAGTAGGTTTTGGTTATGTACCATGTCTTCTTACGGAGGATCATACCAGCTGATGCATCGGGTGCCTTTTATGTTGGAAACTGGTTTATTTGATTATAGCATCTTGTTGATCTGATTACCCTCCAGCCAGGAATAGATGTTATTGAAGGTAATCTCTGCTCTTCTGACCATGGACTCCTTGGTAGCAAAGGCTACATGGGGGGTTAACAGAGCATTCGGTGCGTCGAACAGGATATGGTTTGTGGGCAGGGGAGGCTCAATCTCAAAGACATCAATGGCAGCTCCTGCAAATTTCTTCTCCTTAAGGGCCTGTGCAGTTGCTTCCATGTCAATGACCGGACCTCTCGCACAGTTCACCAAAAGGGCATTGGGCTTCAGTAAGCCTAGGTTGTCCTTATTGATCAGGTGCTTTGTCTCCTC
Source organism: Bacillota bacterium (assembly GCA_023435645.1). Classification (GTDB taxonomy): domain Bacteria; phylum Bacillota; class Clostridia; order Lachnospirales; family Lachnospiraceae; genus Mobilitalea. The sequence goes on along the minus strand of JAEYRK010000036.1, from coordinate 27,013 downwards.
TGTGAGCGGAGTGTGAAGTGTAATGATGTCACTCTCCTTCAGCAGCTGCTCCAGGCTGACATACTCTATTCCCAGCTCCTTTGCTTCCTTTCTCTCACTGCGGTTATAACCCAGTAGCTTACAGCCGAAGGCCTTCAAAAGCTCTGCTGTCCTCAGACCGATTGCACCGGTTCCTACAATTCCAACCGTCTTACCGGCCAGCTCATAGCCTACCAGCCCATCCTTCGTCTTTCCTTCTCTAATCACGGTATTGCATTCCACGATATATCTTAATTTACTGATAATCATGCCGATTACCAGCTCTGCTACTGCTTCTGTACTATAGCCTGCTGCATTTGAGATCTTAACACCCTGTTCCACGCAGGCTGCCCTATCGATATGATCAATCCCGGTAAAGGCAACAGAGATGAATTTTAAGTTGTCTGCTGCTTTGATTACCTCACCCGGTAAGGGGTTATTTGCAATAATCAGTACATCGGCTCCGGCGGCACGCTGTTTTAACTCCTCAGGATCCTTTGTAACCGTTGTATATGCAATAAATTCGTGGTTCTCCTTCTTAAGTCTCTCTGATAACTGATCAATAATTTCCTGACTGACACCTAAGGGCTCAAGCATTGCTATTTTCATTAATGTAACCTCCATTATATTATGCGTTATTAATAGATTAGTTGTATTTTTTGCTAAGTACTTTTTACTCGTACTTTTTGCTTGTTATTTTTTGATAGTACTTTTTATTTCGTATTTTCCTAATCATTTTATAAGTCTATTTGTACTGTACTTCATACGATTTGTAGTACCTAATTAGGCAGCTCCACTCCCTGGCTTCTTAAGATCTCCTGTAGCTTCGCTACATCGATCTCCTTCGGGGCTATCTTACCCTCACAAGCGAGCCCGGCTGCAGCTCCCGCTGCCTGTCCTGTCAGCATGCAGGCGGAGATTCCGCGGATACTGCTCTCTGCTACATGATCAGCAGAGATACATCTGCCGGAAACAATCAGATTCTCGATGTCCACCGGAAGTAGGCTGCGATAGGGAATGGTATAGAACCTGGTATCCGTAATGGGCTCATAAATATGTCCCTGATAGCCCAGACCTTCCATTTTACCACTTCCATTCATATTGCCATCGGGTGAAAGCATATCATAAATCCTGGGATACACAGCAATTGCATCCTCAAATACCTTCTGCGCTTCAATATCCTCCTTGGTCAGCTTATACAGACCCTGAATTCTTCTGCTGTCACGGAAGCCAATCTCCGGTGCAATGGATGCAATCTCAATCTGCTCAAAGCCTTCAAAGTTCTTCTTTGCATATTCATAAAACTCGGCTATGTATTGTCTGCATTCAATCTCCCCTTGGGTAAGTCCTGCTACATCCGTCGGATCGATCTGATAAGAACAGGGGTAATTCACATAGGATACGATACCGGCTGGTGTCAGTCGTCCAAAGGGAAGATCCTGCCGTTTACAGGTCAATCCTGTAACTCCTGCGCGGTAATCCTCGTTAAATTTCTTGCCGATCACCTTCAGTCCATCTGTTTCTCCGGTCAGTTGATCCACGTTCACTCCGGCAAGTCTGAAATTCACGGTACCGGGCTGGCAAAGGCCATCCAGATCCCTTCCCTGCTCATAGGGAATTCCCGCGCTGAAAGCAACATCCCCATCACCGGTTGCATCTATAATGATTTCTGCTTTGATCGCAATAGGGCCCTTCTTGCTCTGAATAATAACACATTGGATCCTATTCTCCTCTACAATTACATCATTGACAAAGGAATGGAACATCAGCTCCACCCCTTCCTTCTGCAGAAACTCATCCAGGAAGATTTTTAGATATTCACTGCTGAAGCGGTGCGGAGAATCCTTTCTGATATCATGGGAGCTTCCGTATTTCTCTCTATATTTACTTTCGATTTCCGCATAGATTCCATTGGCCTGAAAGCTTGTCTTATGTAGGAAATGATTACAGGTCTCAACATATGCCCCTGTGATATTTCCTCCCAAGAACCCTCTCTTCTCCAGAAGTAAAACTCTTTTTCCGCTTCTGGCTGCAGCGACCGCTGATCCGATACCTGCGGGACCCCCGCCAACAACAAGGATATCCGTCTCCTTGCTTACTTCTACCTGCTTTTCCTTAATGGTATATTTCATTCTATTAGCCTCCGTTCCTGTCCTATTTCATAACTTATCTGTCTGTGTTCCGGCTTCTGCCCTATCTAGGGATCAGTACTACTTTTTCTGAAAATTATTCAGTATCTCATCACTTTGCTCATATTCCTTCAATTCTTCAGGGCCTAATAATTCCAGTGCCTTATTGTACCTTCGATCCAGATCCTCAAGCATTGTCCTGGCATCCATTTCCTTATAGTTACTACAAAAGAAATCAGAAATCGTCTTCCTGTAAGCATTCCCCTCCACAGTCACGATATTTTCCGGTGTGGGTAGCATAATCACCTTGCTAGGAATACTGGCAAAGTCCGCAAATCCTATTTGTACCGGGATATTTTCTGCCAAATCAATCGCCTCCTGCCGGAAGGGTATATATAAGGAATGCTCATACATCTGGGCTGCATTTTCATCCGAGTAGAAGAATTTCAGCACCTCCAGTGATTTCTCAGGCTTATCCAGCGCGGCAATTCCTACGCCCAGTAGGGAGGTAGCATCGGCGAACTCCTTGTATTGGGAGCCCTCCTCTGAAAAGGCCGGAATCGATACCACTGACCAGTTACAGCTGGCAGGAAATTGATCATTATATACATTGATATCAAAGCTGGCTCCCGGTATCATACCGACTCTTCCTTCGGCAAATTGGGCTCTTGCGGAATCTGCATCCAATCCCTCAAAGCCGGGGAATATACTGCCATCCTCAATCATTCCCTGTACCGTCTCAATCACCGGTGCAAAGGAGGAAAACTCAAATCTCATGGTTTTATAATTAAAACCGGCATGCCCAACATTGGTTCCATTTGGTCTGATCAAATAGGAACTGATCATCCAGTCGGACTGCAGTCCGAGAATCCATCCAAATGCCTTGCCTTTCCCAGCCTTCGTAATTTTGGCAGCAGCATCCCTGACATCCTTCCAGGTCCGTGGAGGCTCTTCTATCCCTGCTTCCTCAAACAGATCGTTATTAATAATCAGCTTATAGGTAGTAAGATTATAGGGTAAGGTATAGACCTCATCATGAAAGATATGCTGATTATTTACCAGACTGCCATCGTAAACGGATACGAACTCTTCCCCTCCGGGAAGCTTGGTGATTGGAACCATATATCCTGAATTCACAAAAGCGGTAAGAAAATTTGAGGTGGGACGAAACAGCTCCGGAGCATCTCCGCTTAAAGCTGCTGCCTTAATCGCATCCTGATAATCAGAGCCATAGACTGTATATACTATCTCTATCCCCAATTCCTTACCCTTGGTCGAATTAAACTCATCTATCTGACGCAGCCTGAGATCCTTCTCATGGGCATTATCCGACCATACATGAATCTTTTCCATCACAATTTTCTTCGTCTGTCCACCCTTCTCAAATTCACCCTCCGGATTGACAGAGGTAGCATTGCGGTTATTCGATTCCTGATTACATCCTGATAATGTGGCGAAAGCCATAGCTACAACCAGCAGTAGGGATACTGTCTTGCTTGTCATAAGCTTCAAAGGATTGCCTCCAATCTGTTGTTATGTAAGGTCATATCAAATAGAGCTTCCTAACTAAAGTATAGCATTCTTAAGGTAACATGTAAGTTGGAATTCTCATCCTACCTTCGTTATAACCAGCTCTTCTGACTGCTTGGCTGGTTCTATGTTTTGTACACCTCGTCCCGCTTATCAATACTACGCGGGCTATATGAATGAATAGAATAAGCCGGCAAGTCTCACCATCAAGGGAATCGTCAGTGCACACAGAAGGGTTGCAACTGTAAATATCTCCGCAGACAGAACAGAATTTTTGCCATATTTGATGGAAAATAAAATTCCGGTTGTCGCAGAAGGAGCTGCCGCCATAATCACAGCTGTGGTAAACACCGTTTCATTCATCGGGAATCTGCTGAAAATCAGTAACAGCAGGAAAGGAATCAGAAGTAGCTTCAGGAAGGTAACATAAAATACTCTGTAATTTTTTATTAGCTTTCTAATATCCGTCCTCCCGATTGTTACACCGGCAATCAGCATTGCAAAGGGTGTATTCAAATTAGCGATATGTGTAAAGGCATCCTTTACCACCTTCGGTACCATGAGCTGGAACAGGAAGCAGACCAAGCCTATCGCAATTGCAATGATGGAGGGGGACATCAGCTTCTTCAGTAAGGCCTTGAAGCTCCATTCACTTTTTCCGGACATCATAATAACACCGTGGGTCCATAGGAAAATATTAAACACTGTGATAGAAGCTGTCACGTAGAATACACCCTCGCTTCCGAAGATTCCGTTCACCAGGGGAATGCCCATAAATCCAACATTGGAATAAATGGCGTTGGATCGTTCCACCTCTACATCCTTATTATCCACGTATTTTTTTATTTTGATGCCATCAATGATTAAGGTTTCCCGTTTCTTCTTCTTGATTAACAGATAAGAAATCAGAATACTCACCACATGGGTTACTACGGAAAGTAATAAGGAAATCAGCAGACCTTCCAAGAGCTCCTTTGAAAATGCTCTCTGATAGGCTACGAAGATGACCATAGGGTTTACCAGCATTAACAGGATATTGGAAAGCTTCGCATTCGTTGCCTCGTCAATCAGCTTGATCTTATAGCAGATTACACCGATGGCGATAATGATAAAAATTATTAGTATTTGGTTAAATGTGATTTGAGCCGGTGACATATTCATCTCCTAGGATACGACATTGATTGGATTGCCCATAAGGAAGGCCTTCAGATTATCAACTGCAAAATTCATCAGTCGCTGCCTGGCTTCCTTAGGAGCCCATGCGATATGAGGCGTAATGATCATATTGGGTGCAGTTAGCAGGGGATTATCCATGGCAATCGGCTCTTTTGATACCACATCCACCGCTGCTCCCGCTACCTTACCACTGATTAGAGCATCCCGCAGATCCTCCTCCACTATCAAAGGTCCTCTGGAATCGTTGATGATCAGAACCCCATCCTTCATCCTATTGATGGTATCCTTATTGATTATCCCCTGGGTTTCCGGAAGCAACGGACAATGAAGGGATATCACATCGGAGCCTTCTAAAAGCTCCTCGAAGGATACCTGCCTAGCCCTGCCCTCCAGATATTCCTTAGCAACTGGACTGGGATTATAAGCAAGAACCTCCATACCCAAGGCCTGTGCGATTTTGGCAGTCCCCCTGCCGATCTTACCGAAGCCAATGATACCGATGGTTTTGCCTGCCAGCTCAATTAAAGGATAATTCCAATAGCAAAAGTCCTTGCAAGATGTCCAGTCCCCTCGTTTCACACTGTCAGAATGGGCACCGATATGATGGCAGAGCTCAAGAAGCAGTGCTATGGTAAATTGGCTGACTGCCTCCGTTCCGTAGGCCGGTATATTACTTACGACGATTCCCCTACGTTTTGCCGCCTTAACATCAATCACGTTATAGCCGGTTGCCAGTACCCCGATAAACTTTAGATTCGGACACTGTTCCAGAATCTCCTCAGAAATCACTGTTTTATTCGTATAGATGATTTCTGCAGCTCCAATCCTCTCTACCACCAGCTCAGCAGGGGTTCTGTCATATACCGTAAGCTCACCAAGGGCTGCAATACCCTCCCAGCTTAAATCTCCGGGGTTCTCCGTATACCCGTCCAATATTACAATTTTCATCCTCTCAATCCTTTCTGTCTAGTCCTCAAGTAACGCCCAGGCACGGTTGATTACCCGCTTGGTATTTGCCAGAACGATATCTCCATCCTCTCCATCCCGGAGTGTCACCTCCATGGATAGCACATAAGGGTTCTCCGGCCGGAAGAAGCCCTCCTCCTTCAACACCCGGAAGAAGTCCAAGAGCTCAGCGGTGTCATTGGCACTCTCCGGATACCCGAAACGGGGATGCTTGTCACCGTAAGCATCAAAACCAGGCTTCACTACGGCATTTCCGATATGAAGATGGGTGATGTATGGCTTCAGGGTCTGAATGACGAATTTACTGGTCTCATAGGTGGTCGGAAAATGAGAAAGATCCACAAGGAGTCCGAAATTATCACATTCCTTCCTAACATCCTCTGCAAATCTGGCAGCGTAGGGAGCGGGACCGATTAAGGCCGCTTTATCCATATCATAATCAAATACCTCTAGATTTACCGACATATTCTTGCTAGCTGCATAACGGCATACATTGACTGTAGTCTTCAGTAGCTGCTCATAGGCAAGCTCCTTGGTACTCTCCTCCCATTTTCCTGCCAGGAAGGCAATTCCCTTTGCACCAAGATACTCTGCTTCGTCCACTGCCTCAATCAGGGTCGCCTCTGCCTTCCTTCTGCCCTCCTCCACAATATCATTGGGATTCAGACCGGTGGATAACAGTCTGGGCTGTGCTCCATAGCAAACCTTCATGTGGGACTGGGCCAATAAGGCCTTCACTTCAGCTCGTAAATTGTCCTCCTTGATCTGTGTGATCTCGATCGCATCAAAGTAATCATCCCTTAAGATTCTCATCAGGGAATCAATATAATCATATTTTGCCGGAGGATAGCTCATCCAAAGAATGGTTCCTACCTGAAAATACTTATGAATGCTGTCTCTCATTGTACTTCTCCTTTCTTCCTAAGCAGAACTCTGTTATAAATCCTGGTTTTTTTGTTTTGAGCCATCTATTGAAGTAATTCCCATCTTCATATGTGGGAGGAGCCATTAAAAGGATATTGAGATGGCATCATATTCTCTTAGTTCCTCCAGCTTCAAATGGATATCAGAGCCTTGATATTCATAGGGAATACTCCTGCCAGTCTGTAGACTGGTGACTGCAGTCGGTTCCTTCTCCGAAGGGATACGAAGCCTACAATCATACATCGGAACCGGATCAAAGAAGCTGAGCCCGAAGCATCCGCTGTTATTCACCAGCTGGACGAAAAGTTCCCCATTGCTTCTTCCGGAGAGACTAACCTCCACCATGGGATGAAGCTCCGGTGCTATGGATTTGATCCCACACAGCTGCTGTAGTACATCCCTCATAAACCAGAAGGTATTGCTATGTCCTCCCAGATCATAGAAGCTGCCGGGAAGCCATGGGATATAAACCGAAAAACCCTTCTCGTAATGGTATTTGGTAACACCGGGTATCTGCGTAATTTCTGTAAAGTAGCAGCGCTCCGGCGGTCCATAGCTGTGGGGAGGGATCAGCTTCAGATAAGACTCTGCTTCATTGCTGATTTCATTATACACCAAATGTTCCCCAACGGGTATCACATCTGTATCATAGAAGGAGGGAAAGCTTTCCTTATCCTTCGTTTCAATCAAAAACATGGCGGACAGCATATTCTTACGAATGCCCTTAACCTCTCTCACTCCCAGACATTTCAGCTGCTGTGATTCCCTCAGACCTGTATAGGGATCGTATAGTCCTGTCTCACCGGTGGCGATTACCTTGCCGCCCTTTTTGACATATTCGTCAATCTGTAACCCCTCTTCCTTGGTTATAGATTTGATGTCGGGTAAAATTAATAGCTTGTACCTGCTTAAGCTTACCTTAGAAAACTCTGTTGGAAGTATCTCTGCAAAGGGAATATGGCTTTCTGTCAGGGTTCTGATCCACCCCTTCTCCTCCCGGCTTGCAACCCATCGATGAGTCCGCTTCAAAAGAACCTCAGCCTTTGACTTAAGCCCCAGATAGCTCTGCTCATGCTCAGCATGGAAAGCAAATACCTTCTTAATTCTCTGAAAGCCGGAACGATCCAGATGATTGTCAATCCTACTAATCAGAAAATAGTCCAATGCTCCGAGATTGGTTAGGTTTTGCCACAGCCTAAGCTCCTGTAGTGCCGGACTGACCGCCACATGGCGCAGGGAATAGCCGATATAATCAACAGAGGTATTAGAACAGATGATATCACTGCTTCCATCCCCCAGGATCACTCTGCAATTGCTGGAGGCATGGTATTGCCAATGGGGCAGTCTGATTTTATATTCCGTAGCAGCTTCGATCCTGGCATAGGCCTCGTCGTCAAAGCAAAGCTCCGGGCTAATGCTTTTTACAAAGGCCACGACCCTCTCCCGGTATTCCTTCAGAATCCGTTCCTGAAATTTCAGATACATACCATAGACCGGATCCTTCAAATCCTCGGTTTCCGGTAGCTCATGGCCATACAGCTCCCGGAATTTTCTCCTGCAATTCTCACAATGACAATTGCCGTAATCCTTAAAATCATAGTCCCTGGTTTGGAACCCACCCATATTGCAGAATAATCCATCAAAGGGGATCCTGTCAAACATTTCTCTTAAGATTTCGAATGCAAACTTCTGTTGGTAGTCACCGTTGATGCAGACCTGCACATCCCCGTTATACTCCATCACCTGACCTTCCTTGGTTCGGAAGGCCCATTCAGGATGTTCTTCATAGAGGCTTTTACGAACCTTGGAAAAATCCGTTCTGGCCAAAACACGGATTCCGTTCCTATGGCAGAGCTCAACAATTGCTTGTAAGCTATCCCCCTTCAGATAGGGACTCTGATAATGGAAGGGTAGCTCTGTGGGATAGCTGGCTATGATTCCTGCTGCATTGAGTAATACCACATTTGCTTTAAAGTCCAGAAGATCCTTCACAAATTGCTCTGCCGAGATGTCAAGCATATCGATCTCCCGTAAATTTGTCTGTATCATTCTCCAGGGATAGTTCTTCCACCATGCCATCATGAATACTCCTTTTCTATCCTGCCTCGTTCTATGTTGTTACCGTGACATCCGATACCGCCAGCACATCTAGCCATGCCAAGGCATCAAAACGCTGTACATCTACAATCCCGCATAATCTTGTTAAAAGCTGAGGCCGGTACAGGCTTTTTGATTTAGCAGAATACACCGCCCACTCTGCTGCTGCCCTCTGAAGCAGTGCAGTGGCCTCCTCCTTTGTTGTCTTGTTACCGGTCCTTGTGTATAAATATAGCTTTACCGCTGCCTCCAGCTTATCAGCATAATATTGGCCCAGGTAACTCAAGGCCTCGATATCCTCCACCGTAGCCATCAATTCCTTCAGCTTACAGGCTCCGGCTGCCTGTTCCCGATACTTCTTTGCCCAGGTTAAGGCCCGGTCCGCATGCTCCCTGATGGAGGCTGCAACATGAACGGGATCCTTTTTGTTCAGCTGTTCTCCCTGAAGTACTGCCTCACAATACTCTTTTACACTATAATAATCCCCGCCCGGAATTGCCTGACAGGAGATAAATTCATTGATATCTGCAAAAACCAGCTTATCTGCCTCAAAGTCATACATGCAGCAGCCCTCCGGATACCACTGGAAGTCATAATCATGCCAGTGTACCTGATTGAAGATCGGAAGGATCGCTGAAGCATTACTCCAAGCCTCATATAAGCCATCATCCTCGGCCTCAAAGTGTCTCTGAAGCTCCCTTCTAAAATAATCCTCCGAAAGATTGATCTGATAAGAAAGCTGGCCCCAGATCTTGAACATATACCACATCTTCCTGATAAACAAAGGATGTGAGGTATCCCTTAGGTCCATATAATCCCTACCCCAGGTATAACCGTCCGCTCCCATATAGAAGCCCTGCATCATCTCAACCGGCATTCCCTTCAGATATTCTCTGGCATATTCCGGATCTCCCCAGCGGTACATATAGAAGTCATCGTTTCTAACCGTCAGCCAAATTCTTTGCTCCGGCTTTTTCTCCTTTAGGAAATCCTTGATAAAGCTAGGCTTACTGCTGGAATACATATGGGCCTGTGAATACTTGAAGCTAATTCCAAAGGAGCAGGGAAAATCGCGGAATTCCTCCATAATGCTGTCATAGCGGGTATATTGCATCCGGTGAATAAACTCAAATTGCCTCTCCGGATGGTCCTTCAGATAATCCTTCACTCCCCTCCCATAGGAATCCGCGAGGAAGGGAATATCCGTCTCATCCCGTTGCATATGCTCCCCGGAAGTGACTCCTAATCCTGCCAGCAGCGGATAGGTATCCATCAGAGCCTTTGTACCGCAATAGATATAATCCTTTGTAATGGGATTATTCTGATCACAGGTAATCCCGTAAGGAGTATGCTCAGTTCCGTATACAAATAGATTCCAAGTGAAGAGCATAATTTTAATACAGCGGTTATTTGCATATTCCATAATGGACTGCCAGAAGGCTATCTTCTCCTCAATGGTAAGCTTCTTCACTGTAACAAGACTTTGCTCCATATCCTCTGTATACATCCCCCATCCACTCAAATCCGCCTTTGCAGGCCGTAGGGATCGCTTCACATCGTTCAGAGCTGTCAAAGGATATTCCGGTATTTTCACCAGTGAGGGAAAGGGTGACAGAGTCCAGAGAGACAGGACATTATAGTGTTCCAGGGCCATACGGTCCAGAAACTCAGTCCAAAACTCGTATTCCCACATATGTTGAATATTTTCTACCGCAGAATCGGAGGCATCAGAATAGCTGGGCGTTCTGGCATCCAGAGGGATATTCAGCTTAATCCCTCGGTTGAAAAGATATGGAGTGACCTCGGTATCCGGGATTTGATCCGGGGATATCCCCTGGCTAAGTTCCCGTCCTAGATCCAGGATCCCATACATCATACCTGCTACGTCAGAGCTAATCAGCTGTATATGCGCGCCGCAGTTTATCCTTCTGTAGCCCTGGGACATGATTGAAGGCTCTATAAGCAGCTCCAGTGTTAATTCAATTTCCTTATTCTGTTGTTCCAGTTCTCTGTTGATATAAGTGAGCGCAAACCGTATTGCCTCAGATTGCGAGAAGCTATCCTGATACAGTTTAATCATCATAAACTCCCTTCCACAAGACATAAGATGCCTGCATCTGCCAGCTTATTGTATCTTTGGCTTAGCAAATTCTCTTGCGGGATATTATTAGTGTCCCCGGTGAGCTAACCTGATCTATTACACATCAGAAAAGCCTCCCGGGGAACAGGATATCTTGATCAATTGTTCTTTGAAGCTTAATTTATCTCATTAATCTTTCCAGTGATTCGTCCGGCTCTAAGCCAAGATTTCTATAATGCTCTGTTCTAACCTTAATATCATCCTCCAGCTGCATTCTGGCAAACTGGATGACATCTTCTGCAACCTCTCTCGGAATTACAAGAACACCATCATCATCCGCACAGATGATATCCCCTTCCTTAACGGTTACGCCGGCACAGTTCACAGGGGTGCCGATGGAGCCTCTGGTGACACGGCCATAGGCATGGGTAAAGGTTCTTCTGGTGCAGAATACCGGAGCCTTCTCCAGATTTGTCTCATAGGAGTCACGGCAGCCACCGTCAATTACAAAGCCTTCAACACCGCGTTCCATCATAGTCATGGAGATCTCAGAGCCCCATACACCTCCACGGATACCGTCCATATCTACCACGATAACCATATCCTTACCATTTTCCTTTGTTACGGTATCTACGAAGTTATAGATGTCATTACAGCCCTTACCCAGCTCTTCTCTCCACTCCTCTACCGTTTTACATGCCTTCACATAATCCTGTTTCGGCAGTAATTTTACTGTATGGGCAAAACCCTTGAACTCAATTCCCGGACGGAGCGGTCTCATCTTCTCATCCATGGTTCCCTTATCTACCAGCCCCAAGGCATCCATAGCATCTGATAAATCCGCATTACGATATCTTCTCAGCTCTTTGATTAATTCCTGATTTGTCATTTTCTTATTTCCTTTCTGAATGAATACATTTTATTTGAAAATTGTGAAGCTAATTATATACTAAATTGTGAACACAGCAGATACACTCTAGCCCTTTACCGCACCGGCCGTTAAGCCCTGAATAAAGTAACGATTGAAGATGGCATATACCAGTACCATCGGTATGATTGCAATGGCGGTTCCGGCTAACATCAGGTTCCAGGAGGAGGCTGCTGCTCCTGAGCCCTTCAGGTTCATGATTCCTACCACCAGCGGCATGCGCTTCGGATTACTTAAGGTAAATACCATCGGCATCAGGTAGTCATTCCAGGCAAATCTGAACTCAAGGATTGCCAAGGTTGCAATCAGAGGCTTTAACAAGGGGAAGATGATACTTCTGTAGATCCGAAAGAAGGTACATCCATCCACCTTAGCGGACTCATCGATTTCTGTTGATATGGTACGAATATAGGATCTGGTTACGAAGAGGTTCGTAACATTCATACCGAATACACGGATGATGATTACCCCCCATAGGGTTGTATTGATACCGAAAAATTTCGCAATCATCAGCTGCGGATATAGCGTTAGGCTTCCTAAGGCTACGAACATGGAGGAAATAACCATGGCAAAAATCACATTCTTGCCCTTAAAATTCCCTCTTTCAAATACATATCCTGCAACCGTACTGGTTATAATGGTGCCTAGTACGATGAAGAAGGCAAGGAATAAACTATTAAAGGTGAATTGCTTAAAGTTAGCCAGCTTCCAGGCCTGGGTATAATTGTCCAAAACAAATGTGGTGGGTATGATTTTTCTGCCATTTGTCAGAAGCTCCAGGTTGCTTTTGAAGGAACCCATGAAGGTATAAAATACTGGAAATACCGTTATGATGAAAATAAGTGTCAGTGTGATATATACAAACGCATTTCCGCTAAATTTCTTTAATTTATAGCGTTGCATGATGAGCCTCCCTCCTTAATATGCTTTTCCCAGTTTCTTGCTGGATTTCATATAGATAAAGGAAATCATCGCAAGCACCACTGCTGTTACCAGGGCCATCGAGGAAGCATAGCCTACTTCAATCTTTCTACCGTCATAGCCGAAGAAATACTTGAATACATAGGTCATAACCACCTCTGTCTTACCACCGGGCTGTCCGTTGGTCGTCGACAGGATTAGATCGGCCATCTTGAGGCTTCCTACAATCGCATTTAATAATACCACCTGGAAGGTAGGTCCAATCATCGGAAGGGTAATCTTAAAGAATCTCTGGATCGGGTTTACACCATCCAGATCTGCACATTCATACAGCTCCTTGGGAACACTCTGTAGTGCCATCAGGAAGAAAATCATATTGATGCCGAAGTTATTCCATACCGAAGCAAAACCAATAACAAATAATCCTGTTCCCTTGAAGCTGAACCAGCTGATCGGCTTATCAATCAGACCAGCACTCTGTAATAGTCCATTCACAGTACCGTTAAAGGAAGCAAACATCAGGGAGAAGATCAAGCCTGCAATTGCCGCACTGATTACGGTTGGCAAGAAAAGGGTGATTCGGAAGAAACCGGTGCCCTTCTGCCCTCTATTAAGTAAAACTGCCAGTAAAAGTGCCAATGGTATCTCAACAGCAAGTTTACCGAAGGTTAGTATAATCGTATTCAACAGGGAGCTCCAATAAGCACGATCCCTTGAAAAAACACGGACAAAGTTTTCTAGACCCACAAAGGTCTCTGTAAATCCGTTTGAATTGTATAATGCATATCTTAAAATATATAGGATGGGTACATATGTAAATAATATAAAACCGATCAACATAGGTGCCAGCATCAATACCGCTTGCGTGGAATCCCTTTTGATCCATTTGACTTTAATTGATATGTCTTTATTTGTTGTCTTCACTTGTTATCTCCTTCTTCCCATTATTCCATAGCGCTTCCTTGCCACCCTGATTGATCCGGAGAATTTACCAACAGCATCGGGTATCATCTTAGCTTGAGCTGAACCCGGATCCAGCGTCAGGTGTTCCACCTGTAAACAGGGATATATAGGAACCGGAACATCAGGTTATGGATCCGGGTGGCTGCCCAAACCATATTGCATGGTAAAGTTGATCATCTTATGCCATTCCTTGAATGTCGTTCTATTGATGTCATTTCTTTGTCGTCATTTTAGTCGATGCCATTCCTTTGATGCCATTCTTTCATGTCATCCTTTGATGCATTCCTTAGATGTCATTTCTTAGTTGCAATTCTTGATGTCATTTCTTTGATGCCTTTTCCTTGGGTCATTCCTTCGCTGTCATTTTAATTCGTCATACCTTCGAAGTCATATTTTAACTTCTTATTTCATGGAACAATGCGGTTATCACATTGTTCCATGAGTAATGAAGCTAGAATCTTATATCCTGTTATTTTGTTCTTTCGATTTTAACGCCATCAGAAAGCTTATATAATGCTAAGGTTGCAGGATCAACCTTTGCTAAAGCCGCATTGTACTTGTCGTCAATTTCCTTCATGATCGTATCAACATCATTCAATGCAGGATCAGTCCACATATTAGCAATTGCTTCACGATAGGTAACACCCTCGAACTGAATCAGTGTATCCGGAACAGGAGCCATGGCGAAGATCTCAGTGAAGTTAGCAAACTTGGAGAAGTTCTTCATCTCAGGCTGCTTAGAAGCGAGTGCAATGGCTTCGCTTCTAACAGGAATATATAAGCCTTCCTCATACATCTGCGCTGCATTTTTGTCATCATAGAAGAATTCAAGAACCTTTAATACCTTCTCGGGATGCTCCATCGCCTTCTTGCCCACGCAGAGAAGGTTTGTCGGGTTACCGAATGCCTTATACTTCGGTGCTTCACCATCGAAGGTAGGGATGTCGATTACTTCCCAGTCAATCTGTGCAGGGAACTGATTGTTGTAAACAGCTACGTCAAAGCTTGCTGCACCCAGCATACCGATGGTTCCTGCAGAGAACTGTGCTCTGAGCATATCAGCATCCATGGTCTCGAAGCCGGGGATAACGCTGCCGTCTGCTACCATCTGATCGATTGCCTTGATCAAAGGATTATAGTCGGAGTAAGCAAACTGCTGCTTTGCATAGTCATAGCCATAGTGTCCGATATTCTGTCCTGCTCCCATGGTGTAGAAGGAAGTAATGGTCCAAAGAGCACTCGGAGCAATACCAAAGCCGTATGCTGCTCCATTGGAAGCCTCAGTAATCTTCTGTGCTACAGCCTGTACATCATCCCAGGTCTTCGGATAATCTGCTTCTGTCAGACCGGCCTTGGCAAATAAGTCCTTATTGACAACAAAGCCATAGGTTGTAAGGTTATAAGGAAGTGTGTAGGTCTTGCCGTTGAAGACATGGGCTTGGTTATTCACTAAGTGTGAATACCTGCTTAAAAGCTCCTCACTACCGGGCAGATCTTCAATTGCTGTAAGATAATCTGCGCTAATAAAATCCTGCATCCATTTGGAGTCAGATCTGAATAGATCGGGTGCCTCACCAGCCTGAGCAGCGATCTTGATTGTGTCGGTGAAATTGCTGCCGTATACGGTATATTCGATTTTGATACCTAACTCCTTACCAACCGTATCATTAAATTCTGCAATCTGCTTATCTCTTAAATCCTTCTCATGTGCATTATCGGACCATACAGTAATGGTCTCCATAGTTACAGGTTCTTTCTGTTCTTCTTTGGCTTCAGGTGTTGCATCCTTATTTGCCTCAGAAGATGCAGGCGGAGTAGGTGTTTCTTTCTTCTTATCTTCGCTCTTGCCGCAGGCTGCCATTGAGCCGCCGATCAAGGCTATTGATAAGAGTAACGCTAATGCTTTTTTTGTTTTTCTCATTCTCTTACCCTCCATAAGTTTTTCTAAAAAGTCTGAATAGAGTCACAATAGATCCGTTATTACAACGCCTGTATTTCATGTCAATCCCCAAGAAGTCTCAGCGATTGCAATACCGGAATGCTATTGCTGAGCTAATTATAGTATTAAATAACCCTTTTCGTAAGGTTGAACTTTTATACTACTTGTACAAGGTTTTGGTATCTAAGGCTCTAAAATAAGTGTATTTTTCATAAAACATTGTCCAAAAACAGGTAAAACCGAGCACCTTGATTCCTATTTATCATCTTAGCGCAGCACTGGACATCCCCATCCCGTAAGTTTATAGCTCTCATAGGTTCCTACTATTATGAATTTTAATCAGGGTGTAGAATTCTTCCACCCGAAAAGCAGAGCTGCCAAATATTAAATAATGAACTTACAAGGAATTTAGCTTATAATAAGCTAGGAATTTCAGTAAATGGTTGTTAACTTCACCCAATTAGAAGTATGTTCAATCATCGATTATAGGATGACTGATAACCTTCGGACTGTAATTTTTGTAACTCGCTGACATCGATTGTGTTTGTATGTTCACAAGAGAATAAGGAGGAAATGAACCTTGAAGAAACTACGAAAACTAATTACAGGGATACTGTTATTCAGTATCACGGCTTTATTAGCCCTACCGCTTACAAATGAGATACATACCGTACAGGCAGCCGGTTCGGTTTACTTGAATGAGAAGGATTTCACATTAGAGCTGGATCATTATAAAACAATTCGTGTAAAGGGAACCACAAGTAAGCCCACCTTCTACTCCAGAAACAGTAAGGTTGCTACCGTATCAGCCGGCGGCCGTGTTACAGCAAAGGGATATGGCACCACAACGATTGCGGTAAAGGTTGCCGGGAAAACACTTACCTGCAAGGTAACCGTAGTACAAATGAATAAAAAGACCTTAACCCTATCACCCGGAGAAACATCTGAGCTCGTTCTGTGGGGTACCAATGACAAGATAACCTGGTCTACTGGCAACAGTAAGATTGCTACCGTATCGGATACCGGTAAGGTGACAGCGATATCCGGAGGGAATACTACGATTACAGCAACTGTGGATGGAAGAAGAATTACCAGTAAAGTATCGGTTGTAGAAATAAGCCATCCCACCCTGGTGATGGAGGTAGGTGGTTGGTCAGGTAATATTAAAACCCTGAACATCCTTGGGGCACCTAGTTCAGTGCAGTGGTTCTCCAGCAATAATGCCATAGCCAGTGTTACCGCAAATGGCAGGGTAATCGCTAAGAGCCAGGGAGCAGTTACGATTACCGCCAAGGTAAATGGGAAAAAGCTTACTTCTAAGATTAAGATACTGGATATGAATACCCGTGACTTCACCTTAAAGCCGGGAGAAACCTATGCTCTTAAGGTACTCGGGACCAAAAATACAGTCACCTGGGACTCTTATAAAAAATCGGTTGCTACAGTAAACCAGGATGGAATTGTAACAGCAAAATCTGCCGGTCAAGCTACAATTGTCGGTCTTGTTGACGGTAGAATCATCAGATCCCGTATCACAGTAACAGATTAAGTTCAGTAGAAAGCCCTTGGAAGTATTCCTAAGAAATATACTTATATAAAACTTAGGTACAATTCATATAATACAAGCAAAAAGCACCCTGTATCTCCCATGATGCGTTATCATGAGAAATATAGGGTGCCATTATTAATAAAACCATTGCTCTGCTTATGCCTTCACAGTATTCGATATTTCCCGGATAAATTCTGTAACCAGCTGCTTATAGGCATCTTCTCTACCGATAAAGTTCCAAACCTCCGTGATCATTTCATCCGCCGCTACCAGCTTGATTTCCTCCACTTCTCCGTTACCAAACCGGTAATCCTCAGGATGACAGTCGGATTTTGCAAACCAGATATCGACCAGATTATTCTTCCTTCTGAAGCAACCCATGTATTTCATCTGATCAGTATCCAGATATACCCCCAGCTCCTCATACACTTCGCGCATGGCTGCCTCCAGGCTGTCTTCGCCGAAGTTGACACAGCCACTGGTCATCTCCCACATTCCATCGTGATTCTTAAGCTTCATGGAACGCCTCTGCAGAAGAAATTCGCCCTTGGAGTTATAAATATAGATATGCACTGCCAGAAAATACTCACCCGGCTCCAATAGAGCTCCTTTTTCCATGATTTTTCCGCTTTTATTGCCATAGGCATAATAAACATCCAATAATTCCATACTGTTTACCATAGTTTATACCATCCTTGTCTTGATACCTTATATAAGAACTATCTAAATCTGCTTTCTCATTCATGATCTGTCCTTATGATTTTCTCAATTCCACACATAAATGATTAAATCCCCTGTTAACCTCTGATAATCAGCAGGCTTTCTCAAACATTACTGATGACTGCCCAGCTTCAACCCCTTCTTTCCGTCAGTAAATCTGGTGACCAGCATCGCACAGGCCGTATTGCCGGTGGCATTGAGTACCGTAGCCGGAGCATCGATGATCGTACTGATGACAGCGATGATGGGAAGCAGCTCTGGTGAAAAGCCATAGATACTTAAGATCAGTAATTCGCCGATCATGCCACCTCCGGGAATAGCGCCCATCACTGCACCTACAAGGAAGCCTACTGCCAATATGGAAAATAGAGCAGAGATGCTTGTCATATCCTTCCCGAACAGTCCGAACAGGAAAACTATTTTTAAGACTCCTCCGATAACAGATCCATCCTTATGGGTGTTCGTTCCCAGGGGGATCACCGTGTCTGCTACATCCTTAGGAACACCAATTCTCTTCGTAGCCTCCAGATTCACCGGAATGGAGGCCGCACTGGAGCAGGTGGCTAAGGCTGTAACGGAGGGAGCTATGATATGCTTCCAGAAGGCCTTAAAGCCTTCCTTGCCCCCTGCAATTGCTGCATAGAGACTGTAAAAGCCGAAATAATAAATGACGGACAAACCGATATACAACAGGAATGCTCTTACATAGCCCTCAAGAATCTGGGGACCCAGCTGCCCTACAATTGAGGCAAAGTAACAGCCCAATCCAAACGGTGCATAGTACATAATGATATGGATCATCTTCATCAGTATTTCAGATCCTCCACTCAGCAGCGACTTCATTGTGGAGGCCTTCTCTCCTGCCAAAGCAGTAGCAATTCCAAAGATAACTGAAAATACGATCAGCTGCAGCATATTGCTTCTGGAGAAAAGTCCATAGAAGTCATTTACGGTTATGGTCTTCACCAATTGCTGAGGTACCGTAAGCACCTCTGTCTCTGCTGCTGCATCGTCCGAAAGAGACAATATGGATTGAATTTCATTTGTATCAAGGCCTTTTGTTGGCTGGAACAGCATTGCACCGGCGATGGATAACATACCGGCTATCACCGAAGTAATCAAAAAGGTAAGTACGATATTCCTCATGATTTTACCCAAACGGTTCATTCCTCCCATATTGGCAATGGAAGACGCTACGCTGAAAAATACCAAGGGTACGATAATGACAAACATCAAATTTAGGAAGATCTGACCGAAGGGCTCCAGCTTGATCGCATCCGGGCCCATAATCGCCCCGAGAATTCCACCGACCAATATAGCAAATAGTAATATCAGAGATGATTTATAATTCTTAATAAAATTCTTCATTATGAAATTCCTCCCTTTTTCGAATTTCGGGTAACCCTAATGTGAAACATACGCAGAACCAGCTTCGTATGACAACAGTCTTGAATTTCCCGCTTCTGATATCATTATACGTTATGGATTTACAATAAATATTGTATATTCTGCTATATTTATTGCATATGATGCTATCATGAAGTATACTTATTGGTGATAAGCGATTTTGTTTGATTTAATAAAAGGAAGGAATGTGGGAGCCCTATGGAAGATCAGATGAAGCAAGACGGAAAGCTGAAGATGGGTTATTTAAATGAGGATTTTCATTTCTTTCAATTGAAGGATCAGAAGAAGAACGAATTTGAATTCCATTACCATGATTTTAATAAAATTATTATCTTTTTGTCCGGGGATGTCACCTATCTCATAGAAGGTAAGTCTTATAAGCTGAAGCCCTGGGATATCCTTCTGGTAGGAAGAAATGATATTCATATGCCGATCATCAGCCCCGATCTCTCCTATGAAAGGATTGTATTATGGTTAAATCCTATCTTTCTTGAGGAGCATAATAAGAACAACTGCAGCCTGTTGAACTGCTTCTCCTTGGCTGCAGAAAGGAAGCTCAATCTGATTCGTACGAATAAGATGGATATTCTTTCCCTTAGGCAAATTCTTGCTGCTCTGGAGGAAGCGGTGAAGGATACGGCATTTGGAAGCGAAATACTGAAAAATGCCCTGTTCATCCAGCTGATGGTAATAATAAACCGCTTATTTCTTGCAATGGAGACCGATCAAAAGCTGGAGGATATTACCTATGATCCAAGGATCGAAAAGGTCTTAAGCTATATTAACAATAGTCTTGATCAGGAGTTATCCATAGAGTTTCTGGCTAAGGAATTCTACCTGAACAAATATTACCTGATGCATCTATTCAAGCAGGAAACCGGATATACCCTCTACGGCTATATTCAGATGAAGCGTATTATGAAGGCCGCGGATCTGATTAAGGAGGGAATGCAGGCCGGTGAGGTCTGTTCGCTCTGCGGCTTCGGTGACTATTCCGCCTTTGTCAGGGCGTTTAAAAAGGAATTTCGACTATCACCAAAGCAATACTACAAATTCAATCAATGAAGGGAGATAAAAAAGATTACCGGATATCACTCACTGGTAATCTTTTTTATTCTTCCTGATGGGGAACCGTCTTATTTAAATACCGTTACCGGTACAGATACGTATGAGCTAAAGCCACCAAAGGTATTTCCTGCAGTATCCTTAAGCAGAGTTCCGGGAGCAACATACAAGGTTAAGGCGGAGCTGGTCAAACTATTTAATATCTGCTTATCCAAGGAACCAAGCGTAATAGTCAATAAATTCTCCGAGGTGACTACTCCTGTAGAACCGGTTCCGGCTGCATTCGTAAGCTGGTAGGAGCTACCGAGACTTGCGTTATGGAAGGTAAACTTCGTAACGTCCACTGTGTCACCGACTGCCCCTGCACCGGTAGTATTTACATAGATACTTCCGCCAGATACGGTATAAATTGCTGAGGTGATCGAGGTGAGTACAGGGGCACTGTAATCGACGATTAGAGTCGGGTTCCCGGTCTTGCTCACAACGGATTTACCGGCAGAATTATATAGCTTCACCGATACAACACCTCCAGAAGGTACCAGTGCCTTCAGCTCATCATTGGTCGGGGTCTGGTCAGAGGTCGTAAAATTAACGGTGGTATCTGTAGCAGTGATATTCGTATCAACGGCTACTAATTTCGAGCCGACATATAGTTCCGCTTTCCCTCCGGTCGCCTGCCCTGCCTTTATATTTGCAGAAACAATCATAAAGGCTGTGGTTGTGTTCAAAGCATTCGGAACAACCACAGTTCCGACTGGAGTTACTGTAACATTCCAAGGAGCATCCAGACCAGGAGTCTCTACGATAATATCATCGTCATCCAGATCTACCTTGACACCAAGTACCTTGGCAATATATTGGATGAGAACGATGGTCTTCTTATCGTTTTTTGCAGTAAATATACCGGAATTCGTATCTACTACTCCATTCACCGTGGCCGTCTTATTGATAAAATCTATTACTATCTTAGTTGTACCTTGGGTAACGGTAAGAACCGCTTTCTTTTCATCGTATTTTACTGTAGCTTCCATTCCCTTCGTAATTGGTGCTTTGGGAAGCTTATACTGGCCATATTTAACAACAGGTTTTCCTTTCAGCTTAAATGCCTGCTTTTTCTCTTTGATGCCCTGGGATGTTTTGTGCTTATTATGCTTATCATGGTCCTTAGGATCCTTACCATTCTTTGCATATGCAGTTGCCATCGGAGTGAATATTAGGGCTGCAGTGATCATGATGCATATGAGTTTTTTCATAAAATCTCCTTTCTTTTTGCTAGATCATTCAGTCACATTAATTATTTCGCTTCCTTGGTTATTTTTTTCGGGGTAGGTAAAAAAATACCGGATAGGTATTAAGTACCATTCCGGTTTTTAATCTTTTGATAGGTTATGATCTTTTGATTGGTTATATATATCTTCATTAGTTCCTTCTTGCTGTCTTTTCAATGTTATATCGAATATCTTTATGCACACAGCTCCCCTGATGATCGGGATAAGTTACATCCCTATCCATGATGAAATATAATAAACTATCATTACTCCGAAGGAAGGATTATTATGAATGATAATCTATACGCAAAGGATATTTTGTGGGACGGCAGATACGCATTGGCATCCTATTCTATCACGGTAAATACGAAGCAGCATACCTTGACGCTCTATCAGGACGGCAAGGTCTCCAAGGTATATCCAGTAGCCGTTGGGAAGCCGGCGACTCCTACCCCACTCGGAACCTTTCGTATTATGAATAAAGCAGTAAACCCCGGAGGGCCCTATGGTGCCCGTTGGATGGGCTTAAACTCCCCCGGTATCGGAATACATGGAACAAATAATCCGGCCTCTATCGGAAAGAGTGTCTCCCATGGCTGTATCCGTATGCAAAATGATGCTGTGATCGAGCTGTTTCGCCTGGTTCCTGTAGGGACAGTGGTTCGGATAATTTAGATATCTCTCTCATCCCGATATCCTTTCTTAGATGACACTTTGTATCATCTTCCTGTAGGATATTGCTCAAAAATCTGTACTATAGTTTCATAGATAATTTTTACCGAGTTCTCCTGGAATACCGGATCCGATATTTTGGCATAGTCATTCTTATTGGATAAGAAGCCCAGCTCGATTAATACAGCCGGAACCGTATTTTTATGTACTACCGTATACTTTTCAGCTTTTGCACCTCGATCCAGCATTCCAAGACCATTGGTCAGGTTTGATACAAATAACTCTGCCATCCTCTTGCTGGTCAGGCCTGCAGCATTTGGTGTATTATTGTTATTAGAATAATAAACCTCCGTGCCATATGCGGCAGCTGCTGTGGAAGCGTTCATATGCAGACTTACAAACAGATCGGCACCCATTTTCGATGCATAGGCAGCACGGTTCGCCAGTGTCATATCTACGTCCGTCTCCCTGGTATAATAAACCTTCAAACGTGAGGGATCAGCGTTAAAATATTTTGATCCCAATTCATAGAGAATTTTTAAGTTTATGTCCTTCTCCTTTGATCCAAAATACTGTGCCCCATTGGCAGGTCCGCCATGCCCCGGATCCAGTATCACAATATTCGGATAAATGTCTCTGGGATCTCCGATATTAATATAAATATTGTTTTGATCAGTTACATATTCATAGCCTTGAAGCTTGGTTGTCGTTATCCGGATCTCCGTTTCATTCCTATCGTTTACAAAAATCGTGATATCCTTAATCATCGTGGAATTGGCGATGATTGGATACTGGGACAGGAATGCAGTATGGTCACCGGGAAGCTTGATGGAGAATCGATGATTAAAATAGTCATCATAATCCGTAATCTGGGCTCTGGTTATGCCGGGAACCTTCGGTATGATAATTTCATAGCTACTCGGATCATCAATTATCGTATTTTCATCCTGTGGCTGAGGAACGGTGGGCTGCACTACATCAGGCTGCTGTACCTCCGGCTGATGTACCGTCGGATGATAAAACAATATTGTTAATCGGTTACCCTCTTTGGTAACAGTGTATTCCGTGCCATAGGCCTTACCTAACAATATCTGTGTTTTCTGCTGGAATTCCGTCTTATAGATCAGATTGATATATTTCGCTCCTGTGATATAAGTATTCAGGTCTCCGATCTCACTTACCGTATAGGGAAGGTCCAAGGAGAACATACCGCTCTGCTCTGTCACAATTACCTTGAGAGGATCCGATCCGGTTAAGGTCAGATAATCCCCCCGTTCATTAGTACCTATCGTAATTCCGGTGATACTTTGAATTCTAATGGTAACAAATAAAGTCAGTTGATCCTCGGATAGTGATATATCATACGAATAGAATTCCGGAAGCATGTTAAATTCAATGACCGACTGGATTTCTGATGGACGATAGGTAGTCATAATTGTGTTCACGAAATAACCGTTGGAACCATAAATTTGATATATATAATCCATGGTCCTTTTATTCTGGGCTGTTACCTTGAGCTGCTGTCCGGATCGGCTTGTCGTAATTTTTTCAAAGGGAGTATCAGAAAGAATCATATAGGTTTCGGCATTCTTATCTGTCTTCGTATAGTCACGGGCAACCAGGTAGATCTGCCCATTCTCCTTGACTGTATTCATTCCCTCATTCAGAGCTTGGATACCGGAGCCTTTTGAGAGTGCATCAACCTTCCATTCATTTAAAATCAGACCTGTCGTATCCATCCCGGAATCCCCCAGCTCCGGAGCTGTATTCCCACCGTTTCCCGGTGCCTCAGGCTTCGTACTACTTATTTTCGTAGTTATAACAGAGGTCAGTATCGATTTATCCCAGGTATAGTCTAGGCCCAAGCTGTTAGCCGTATTATTGCCCGGGACCATGACAAAGGAGGCCTTCGCATCATGATTATATACAATCATCGGTGCCCGGTCTAATTTTATACTACTTCCGTTTAGATAGGCCGTGGTGCTTCCGATAGTCATAACAAGCACTCTTCCGTTCGCTGCCAATGTCAGTGTTTTGCTATTCGAATCATAGGAGTAGTCGGCACCAATCGTAGAATCAGCGAATACTCGCTTGGCTCGGAGCATAGCTGTGTTGTTATTAATTATACTGGGCATATTGCCGAGGTTGATATTTTCCCCATCAATGATTACTGCTCCCTGGGTACCGGTATAGTTGAATTTATTCCCATTATCATAGGATAGGGAGAGGGAATTAATCCCCGTATTAGTTTTCACATCCTCTTTCGTGATTGCTATTGTACTGTTGCTGCTATTCCAGGTATAGTCAAGGCCCAGATTCTGGCTAACGAATCTGGAAGGTACCAGAATCTTAGTAACATTGGCCTCCTTGTATTTTATTTTCACCGGAGCCACCGGCAAGGTAACCGCTTTGCCATTGACAGTCCCCTTAAGACTTCCGAGCTTCATGACAATTGTCGATCCATTCATGGAGATGGTTACCGTTCCCTTGGCTTTATCATATATGCAATCTGCTTTGATTGCTGATTTTGCAAATATATCCTTATAGGATACCAGCGCAATACCATTTACAAGAATACCTGGAGTACGATCCACACTGATCTTCTTGCCATTCAAGGTTACCTTCAACTGTGCATCCTTATAGGTAGTGGTTTTCTTGGTTGTGTAGTTATAGAGCTTCAAGCCAGAAGCCGCCAGTGATTCTCCCGCCGGTATAGATAATACCAGAAAAGCAGCAATCAATATGCCGCATAAACCATATAGCCTCCTTGGGTTCGTTGCTGTATCCTTGATCGAATACTTCCACAGCTTCTTCCGTATCTTTTCCATTATTACTCTCATGTAATGTCTCAACTCCCTAATGCAAATCATGTCGGTTTATATGTTCCTTTATATTAATTATTACAGTAATGTTAAATCGTGTTAAAAATGTGTCATCAATGAGATTTCATAAAAAGAATCAGATTTTTTTTGGATTTATCAATAAAAAAAGGACAATGTCAACCAAAATATCCCTCAGTGAACAGGCTATAATCTTTAAAAATCAACATGTTACACCTGTAGAATATTAATCAGAGGTTGCTGCACTGATGTTCTACATATGTAGTTCGTTTCTGATCAACTTTATTTGGATTCTTTTTCAAGTTATTACAAGATTCCTAACAATCATTCTAATTCATTAGAATGGTCTTCATAACATGAGCAATGATAAAAGCCCTATGATTATTTTATTTCGTGAACTGATGTGATATGATATAATATACCATAAGGAGAATAAAAAAACTAAACGGTATCCGAACAGAACCAGAGATCATGCGCTTGGTATATGGTCATGATCAAATACGATCAATGAATACAGTATGCAAGAAAGGGATCCCGTGGGTTCGGCATCCGTTTTATTCATAGGAGCATACTGGGAAAGGCAAGCAAACAGATGAAGCTACAACATTTGCTTAGTTATGCAAGGCGGGCAATTGATGATTATAAGATGATTGAAGAGGGGGACAAAATCGCCATCGGTATCTCTGGAGGGAAGGACAGCCTTACTCTATTATATGCCCTGGCAAATTTGAGGCGCTTCTATCCGAAGAGGTTTGAAGTAGAGGGCATCACTGTCAATATGGGTTATCCGGAGTCGGATTTTACCGGTGTGGCCAGATTATGTGAGCAGCTGGATGTCCATTATACAGTTGTAGAAACACAGATTGCAGAAATCATCTTTGATTACCGGAAGGAAAGCAACCCCTGTTCTCTATGTGCGAAGCTCAGAAAAGGGGCCTTTAATCAGAAGGCGAAGGAGCTGGGTTGCAATAAAAAGGCCTATGCCCATCATTATGATGATGTCATTGAGACCATGATGATGTCCTTACTCTATGAGGGCAGGTTTGGCTGCTTCTCTCCTGTTACTTATCTGGATCGTGCAGATATCACTCTCATCCGTCCTTTGATCTATGTGAAGGAACAGGATATCAAGGGCTTTCGTAACGCGTATCAGCTAGAGGTGGTCAAGAACCCCTGCCCTGTGGACGGATATACGAAACGGGAATATGCTAAGCAGCTGATTAAATCACTGGAAAAGGAAAACCCCGGTCTAAGGGAACGACTCTTTCATGCAATATTAACTGGGGACAAGAACTGGGCTAAGCCGGGTATTCATGATTAATCATCCCTATACTCTATAAGCATTGAATGATTTTTGATAGAAAAACAGAAGAAAGGCTCGTGATGATTTATGTCAGAACGTAATTACCATGATCAAGTGAATATCGATAATGCGGAGCGACTACGGGCTCTCCTGACTGAATTACCGGGGTTCTGCAAGGTCTTTTTCCGTGGAATTGAGCCCACCTCCTCCTCGAGGACCAGAATAGCCTATGCCTATGACCTACGGGTATTCTTCGACTTTCTGGCTACTAATAACCCTTCACTCAAGAAGACACCGATTACCGAATGGAAGGTGGATATTCTGGATCTCATCAAACCCGTGGATATCGAAGAATATCTGGAGCATCTGACTTACTATAAGACGGAAGAGCTCGAGCGAATCAATACGGAGAACGGTAAAAAGCGTAAGCTGGTCTCCCTTCGCAGCTTCTACAACTACTTCTATAAGAAGGAAATGATAACAACCAATCCCGCCTCCTTCGTCAGCGTTCCGAAGCT
>JAEYRK010000074.1 GCA_023435645.1 Bacillota bacterium | reverse complement strand
CAAGAAGGGATATCGCAGCCTTCAAAGCGAAAGCATGATTTTCTCCAAGTAGACAAACCGTTTGATATAATAAATATTTTAACCAGAAACGAAGATTAACCTTCGTTTCTTTTTTCGAATACATATGAAAATCAAAATAGAAATCAGATACATCATATGGTACAATATAGAAAAACCATAAAAGAGGAAGATATATGAAAAAAAATACAAAAGCTCATGTGAAATATTTCCTAAAATATTCATTTATGTTCTTTTATTTATTATCTATTTCAATTCTTTTTTCTAGTCAAAGGACTTCAGCAGCTTCAGGCTCATGGGTTTTGGAGAATGGTCATTCTTATCAGCTGTACGATATCAGTTATGATTGGCACATGGCTGAAGCCTTCTGTCAGCAGATGGGTGGACATCTGATTACAGTTACTACTCCGGAGGAAGTGGAGATTGTTAACACCTATATTGCTATGACCAGCAAGAAAAACCTATGGCTGGGAGGAGAGCTAAGCAGTAATGGGATTAACTGCACAACCGGAGAACCGGGCTGGATTATGTATAACTGGTATCCTACTGAGCCGAATGGCCCCCTTGGAGGGCATATCATGATTCATACCTACCAGACAGATCGCCCGATTAATGATGAGGAAAATGCTCCTATGGCCATTGGCACACTGAATGATCATGACGGTATGGGGGGCGGGCATTATGGGTATGGTTCCTTTGGTTTTATCTGTGAGTGGGATAAGGAGATAGAAGATCCGGATATTAAGTTGAATGATGATAATGTAGTTATTCTAAAAGGTGATTCTAAGGGCTTAAAATATACAATCAATTCAAAAAAGGAGCCGAAGCTTACCTGGAGTTCAGATAATACTTCCCTTGTCAAGGTAGATAATAAGGGAAATATTCAGGGATTAAAAGCTGGTAAAGCTACAATAACAGTAAAAACAGAAAAGGGAAAATCAGATAGCTGCACTGTATATGTTTTTGATATAAATGAGAGTAGCTTTGATTTTGGTGGCAATCAAAGCGATACGATATCTGGACTTCCCTTGAGTTTTAATGGTTATGACTTTAATTTATTATCAATGGATATCGGTAACTCCGTTTCAATCAGTAATGTTAAGCCCAGGATTGATGAGTCAAATCTTAAAATTAAAGTATTAGTAGGATGCTCCAGTAAGGGGACAATCAGTGGTGGGCTTGACTTTGAAAATATATATGATAAGGCGAAATCGGTAACCACTAGTAGCAGTTTTGGTTATAATGAAAAGGAAGGAGAGAAAAGAATCGATGACTTCATCGAATCTCTTTCCTTAAAGCCTGAAAAGGTGAAAATAGGTCTTGATACGGAAGGCTATATCATTGGTTATCTTGAATTTGATTTCTCTGGCGGGGAACCGATTTTTACAGAAGGAAGTATCATAATCAAGGGGAGTGTGAACTCCTATAGGCAAATTCGGCCAATGAAGCAATTTCCGCCTTTCTATGTAAAACTTGGTATTGAGGCGGAGGTTGGAGGCAAGCTTGCTCTTTCGGTTCAACAAGCATCAATTGGCAAGCCAACAATCAGCACAAATGGTGAATTCCAGCTAGCATTTTCACCCTACATTGGAGCCGGTCTGGATGTTATCTTAATGGATGCAGAGCTTGGGTCAAAGATTACTATTGAAGGAGCCTTTACCTTACCTGATCTCTATAGTTCTAGGTTGGAGGCCAGCGGTAGTGTTTATCTGAATTGGAACGTACTTTGTTATACTGGCGGTCTATCAAGGACTTTATGGAATTATCAAATTTACCCCAAATCAGAAGAGAATAAAGGCATCTCCTCCTTGGCTATTGACAGTTTTGATATTAGTGATATGAAGCAGCAGGAACGTAACACCAAACGATATATGAATGACATACAATCATATTCCATTGATGGTGATAGTAATGTACTAAAATCAAATGTATATGAATATGGAGATCCGGTTATGGTTAAGCTGACCAACGGTGATATTCTGCTCGTATATGTTGATGATGATTTATCCCGTAAGGATGTTAACCGGACTGCACTTATGTATAGCATATGCAGTAACGGAAAGTGGTCTGAACCGAAGCAGGTATACGATGATTCGACTGCGGATTTCTCACCCAGAATAATCAACAGCAATGGAAGAGTACATCTTGTGTGGATGAACTGTAATAAGAGAATGGATGACAAGGCCGAGCTACTCGATATGGCTAAGGAAATGGATTTGTATTATGCGGAATTTAATGGATCCTCCTTTGTAAATATAACAAATATTACATATGAACAGGATAACGTCTTGGAATATTCACCTGTCATTATGGCAGATGGAGATCAGTTAGAAGTAATATGGGCAGAAAACTCAACCAATGATATTTTCCAAATGAAAAATACCATTTCCATATACAGGAGTATATACACCGGTGGGAAGTTCAGTAGTAGACAGGTTGTCGAACAAAATCTGTCTTATCTGAGTAACCTTTCAGGTGCTTATTATGCTGGTGAAAAATGCATTGTTTATACAGCTTCCAACAATAACGATATTAATTCATCGCAGGTCTATATCATTAGAAATGGAAGCAAGAAACAGGTAACATCTAGTCCAGGGGCCAAAGAGGAGCTTCAGATATTGAAGGACAGTCTCTACTGGATTGAGAATGGAAATGACCTGTATTCTGCAAAGCTTAACAATCTTAATAAAATATATAAAATGGATGTAAAACTGCCGGTGGATGCACAGGACATGAAGCTGGTCACAGCGGATGATCAAACAATGTATCTGGTATATAAAACTAATTCTGACTATGTGAATCATCTTTTTTCCTGTAAATATGATATCCAAAGAGGCAGTTGGGAGCCGAACAGGCAAGAGACCAATGGTAACCAAGCAATCAGGGATTATGATGCTTTGGTTACCAAGGATGGAGAACTGATTTTTGCTTATATGAGAAGTGCTCTAAAGTCTGTAACCAAGGATGGGGACATGCCATTTGGCAGAACAGATCTCATAGTCAGTGGCAGTATAGCGTATGTAGATATAGAACTAACGGATTTTTATTATAGCGGAAGTAGCAAATATTCCATTGAAAATGGCATTCCTTTAAACATCACAATAACAAATAAAGGGAATAAGACAGTACAGGGTATCAAACTAAATTACTATAATTCAAAGCAGCAGCTCATTCATACGGAGCTTCTCGAGAATGAGTTAACAAGGGGAGCGATTATAAAGCACCAATACTACTATGAACTTCCAGATGACATAGCAATGGCTGACATAACATTAGAGCTGGAATTAACAGAGGACATAGAGTCGGTTGACGCAAATAATGTGAAAACGGCTATTCTCTCAAATGCCGATATCGATGTTCAGTGCGATGTATCTGATCCAACTGAAGCAGGATACTATGTCGAGGCGGTTGTCACAAATTCCGGAGGAAAAACCGCTAAGAATATTATTGTCACGGCCAGTTCTTTAGGAACTGTAATTAGTTCAAAAACAATAAAGTCCATAGCACCGGGAAAAAGCAATACAATTCAACTATTTGTTCCATATAAAAATTTAACAAATACAGTCTTGTATTACAATTCCATTGTGATAAATGCCACTTCGACCTCAGAGGATTCATATTATACGGATAACACAGCAGAGGTTGTGCTAATGAGCAGGCGTGTTGATGGGTTGAAGCTATCAAAGAAGGAGATAACCCTCTCTAAGGGGAATTCCTATCCTTTGAATGCATCGGTCTATCCCGAAAATGCTGCCAATAAAAACATAAGCTATTCATCCAGTAACACTAAGGTTGCCTCAGTAAATAAATATGGGGTGGTTAAAGCCCATAAATCCGGTGAAGCAATCATTACAGTTACAAGTGTAGACGGAAAATTTCACCAAAAATGCTCGATTAAGGTCACCGGTGGCAATGAAAAAACAAAGGTAAAACAAGTCCTTATTCTAACAGATCAAGCAATAAGCGGCAGTATTACAATTAAGAAGGGATCATCAGAGACACTTTATGTGAATATAACCCCCACTACTGCAATGACATCTTTTACTTGGAGCTCCAGCAATCGAAGTATCGCATCTGTTTCAAAGGATGGGTTAATGAAAGGATTAAAGAAAGGAAGCTGCACGATTACCGTAACAGCAAAGAATGGTGTAAAAGCCAGCATTAAGGTAGTTGTGAAATAGTTGATTATTAAATATATACAAAGCAGCTATTGACATTGACCCTGCGTCAACTAGTATAATAGCTTTGTGAGGTGATAATTTTTGGAATTGATCAGAATAAATGAAGTCGTTGAGAACTTTGGTATATCTAGTAGGACGCTCCGATATTATGAAGAACGGGGGCTATTATGGAGTAGCCATCCTGATCAGAAAGCGCAGCGATATTATGATGCAGCAGCACTGGAACGATTGAAGCAGATTATTGTCCTGCGAAAGCTTCAAATACCGGTGAAGGATATCATCGAAATATTCAACAGCGAGAGTACGACGGCATTGATTCAAGCCTTTGTGGACAAGCTCGAATCACTTGATACGGAAATCTCAGCCTTATCTGAGCTGAGGCATCTTGTGGATGACTTTCTACATAAAATGCTGATGAGCGGTATTAAGAAAATATCGGCCATAACTTTGCTTTATGAAGAAACCGAAAGAAGGCTTACCTCAGTAGAGAAAGACAGAATGATTACTTTTGAAGCATTATCACAAATCAGTCGTGAAGCCTTAAGGCTACATGAGGTTCGGATCATTCGATTACCGGCCATGCGAGTTCTGACATCACGGTTGAAAACGGGGCAAATTGTCTGGCTGGACGGAGATAACATGCAGAACCTTTTTGCGGAATATGACTTAATCCCCTTGCCTGGGTTGCGCAACTGCTTTTTTCGTAAAATAGACGACGAATGGTTGATGGAAATAAAAATTCCGGAGGACTTTAAAAATACGTCCATGTATAAGGATGAATATTTTCTGGGCGGGTTGTTCGCAGTTACAAGTTCTTTTATGGAGGACATGGATGATACTTTTGTTTTATTAAGAGACTGGATTCATAAAAGCGATCATTATCAGCTCGACTTGGGCGCAGAAGGAAAACTACAACGCAGCGAAATGATAGAAGAGATCCTGCCTTGGGATATAGCGAAGAAGCTGAACAGATACCAGCAGGATGTATTCATACCAATACGAATCAAAGAAGAATAGGAGATGAACCACCATGGCAGAGCTGCCCGAAATCGCTAAGCTAGCAGAGCAAATGAATAAGACCCTGAGAGGAAAGACCATTCATACTGTTACCCTTCTGCAGGATAAGTGCGCCAATATCGCACCGGAGGAATTTCAGAAAAGAACCACCGGCGCAAGGATTAAGGATACTCTGAACAAAGGAAAATGGATTATCACTACCCTTGATAACGGTGAAAACATCCTATTATCCCTGGGTATGGGCGCGGATATTTTGTATTTCGAGGATGAGAAGAAGGAAGCTGACAAATACCAGGTAAAGGTTGCCTTTAGCGATGGTAGCGGCTATACTGCCCGTTTTTGGTGGTTCGGCAAATTCTTGCTCGTATCCGATGATGAACTTGCATCAGAGCCAAATACAAAAGACATTGCGATTGATCCGTTTGATGAGGCATTTACCCCTGATTATTTTATATCTCTCTTAAAGGGTAAAAAGACACAGGTCAAGGCCTTTCTGATGAACCAAAAGAATGTCGGCGGAATCGGAAATATGTATATGCACGACATTCTTTTCAAGGCGGGCTTACATCCTCAAAAGAAAATATCGGACCTGAGTGAGGATGAGATAAAGCTTTTGTATCATAGCATCATGGAGCTTATGAATCTATCGCGAGAAAAGGGTACCTTTGCCTATGAGAGTGACTTCTTTGGGCAGAAGGGTGGTTATGGGCCGGAATACTTCCTGGTAGGCTATAGAGAAAATAAGCCCTGTCCGGTCTGTGGTGAGACGATAATATCAATCAAAACGGGTAGCACATCTACATTTATATGCCCTGCCTGCCAAAGCTTATAGTAAAGTGCCTTACCTGCCCAAACCTTTAGTGAAGTGTCTTGCCTGCCAAATCCTATAGTGAAGTGGCCTCACTAATCAAAGCTCATGGGGGAAAACACAGTGAACAGCATGGAGGATAGGGGAATGAGCATAAACCTGAATGAGTACAAGGAAAATAACTTGCTTATGATAACGCAGT